>CAYNUV010000006.1:0-21739 GCA_964400245.1 uncultured Ignavibacteriaceae bacterium | reverse complement strand
GGATGGGCAATAAGAAATAATATTATATATAAAACTACTGATGGAGGGGAGAATTGGTTTACACAGTTTACTGCACAATTAAGTGTAACGTTTACCGGTATTCATTTTGTTGATTCGCTCTATGGGTGGACTGCAAATTTAGGGGGAAGACCCTTTAAAACTTCTAATGCAGGTGAAGATTGGAACCAGCAAACTAATTTGGATATTTGGGAAAGCAGAGATGTTTTCTTTAAAGATTATTTAAATGGATTCCTTTTAGAAAGCAATAAAATTTATAGAACAACGAATGGAGGCATTACCTTCAATCTGATTCCTGATATAACTGGATACAGTGTTGCTGCTAAGTTTAGCAACTACAGTGACAGCACAATTTTTATTATAGGATATAAAACGTTTCGTTCAATTGACGGTGGCTTAAGTTGGTTTGATTTTAATGAATTAACTGGAATTAGGATTAATGGTTTAAGCTTGCTGGGGACGGGAAATGGATATGCAGTTGGTGAATTAGGATTGGTATTAAAATATTTTGACGAAAGTGTACCAGTTGAACTAATAAGCTTTAATGCAGAGTTAGAAGGAAATATTGTATCACTAAAATGGAATACCGCTACTGAGATTAATAATAGAGGTTTTTTTGTTGAAAGAAAAAAACAAGATGAGACTGCTTGGCTAACATTAACATTTATTATGAATACAGCAATGAAATAGAAATTGAATATATAAACAAACTCGATTTCTATCTTTCACAAAACTTTCCAAACCCATTTAACCCTCAAACGACAATCAATTATAAAATACCTAAAGAAACGTTTGTTAATATTTCGTTATTCGATATAACAGGAAGAAAGATTAGGGAACTAGTAAACGAAAAAAAACAGCCTGGGTACTATACCATAAAATTGAAAGGAGGTGAATTGAGTTCAGGTATATACTTTTACAGGCTGGTTACAAACAGCGGATATACCGCTGTTAAAAAACTAACAATCATAAAATAAAATGGAGGACTTATGAAACATCTTATTTTTCCCTGTTTCGTTTTTCTACTCTGCTTTAACTTAGCAGAAGCACAAACCAATGCGAACATTCCGAGTCCTGCGAACGTTCTTGTGGTTTACAATTCAAATTCAGGAGTTTCAGATTCTGTTAAAAATTATTATCGGGATGCTTGCAATATTCCAAATTCAAATATAGTCCCTCTATACCTACCCGACACAACCATAGTCATAGATGGCGTTACACATCCAGTTATAATTGCACAAGAAACTGATATAATCCGTGATTCAATCAATCACGCAATCGGTACCTGGTATGCAACAGAACATGCATGGAAATATTTCTATCAATATGTTGCAGCACCAATAAAGAACCATATAACATCAAATAATCTTACTTCAATAAGGTATATTGTTTTATGCAAGGGAGTTCCATTTAAAGTTCAGGCAGCAGCAGATTCGGCTGCTGTAATTTGTAATATGACAGTAGATGGTTTGCTTAGTATGCTAAATACAAGCGATTATGAAGCTTTTTTACATGATCTCTATACTGAATTTAGAAGTCATGCAATTTCATCCACCAATTATTGTTACACTTGTCAGCTTCAAATATTAAATCCATATTATAATGTTGATCAAAATTTTACTATGAACAATAGATTTTCACCGAATGTTTTTACAAGAAGCTGGGATGGATACACGGTTAAGTTAGATTATCTTGTTTCACACTTGGATGGACTAAGCTATAATGCGGTTAAAGGAATGATTGACAGATCAGTAGATGCAGATAAAAGCGGAAATGCAACGTGGATTGTGGATGATGATCCAAGTCCATGGACCCTTTGCACACAGCTTTTTTACAAACACAAATGATAATTTAGAAAATTTAGGATTTAATGTTGAATATGATTATACCAATAATTGGATTACATCTTATGAAGGTAATGTAATGGGTTATTCTTCATATGGAACTCATGCAGAAGACGGAAACTGTAATTTTCATGATTCAGCTTGGGTTAAAGATAGTTTAGATTTTAATTTATCCAACGGAGCGATTTTCAATGTTTTGGAAAGCTTCAACGGACAAAGCTTAACGACACTTAATTGGAGATTTAATGAGGCCGATGATTGCAGCGGACACACAATGGGTCTAGCAACACAGTGGACAGAAATTGGTGGAACTGGTATGATGGCTCATGGTTGGGAACCCTACTTTAGTCCATTAGGTGTTATTGATAATAGGATTACTTTTCCAGCATATGCAATTGGTTATAATATGATTGATGCAATTTATCAAGGTATGAAATATCTTGCTTGGGTAAATGTTGTAGTTGGCGATCCGCTTACAACAATAGCTTGGGGTAAACAAACTACTACCGGAGATGTAACATTATCTGATACTAATCTTGTAACAGATACAATATATATTGCAGATAATGATACTTTGAGCATCAGGAATCCTTCTTTCATTAAACTCAGGCATCACGGATTTATAACCGGGGCTGGAACATTAGTTGTGGATTCCGGTGCGATAATAGACTCCGATAGTTGGGCGAGAATGCTTTTACTAGCAGCACAAAGTAATCATCCTAAATTAGTTTGGGGAGATTATGAAGTTATATCTTCAATAACCAAATACAGGATATACAGAAAAATAGGAAGCGGAAGCTGGACAAATGTAGATAGTACAACTCAACTTTACTGGAAGGATAACAGTCTCTCATTTGCAGAAGTATTTGGTTTTGGAGTTCAGTATAAAATAACAGCTGTAAGCAATACAGAAAGTTCTGGTTATTCAAATATAGTTTCAGCTTCAGTAACTAACTCACACAAAGAAACTACAGAGAGGTTAGAAACAATTTTATATGAATATGAATTATCCCAGAACTACCCCAACCCATTCAATCCAAATACAACAATAAAATATACACTTAAGAAAAGTGGGATAGTAACAGTTAAAGTATTTGATATTCTTGGAAATGAAGTTGCATTATTAGTTAATGAAGAAAAAGCAAAAGGAGAACATTCAGTAACATTTGATGCAAGCAGCCTTGCAAGCGGCATTTATTTCTATGCAATAAGAGCTAATGATTTTAATGCTGTGAAGAAAATGATTCTTCTAAAGTAATTTTTAATTCATAATTTTAATTCTTTATATCCCCTTCTTCTATAAATTGAGGAAGGGGATTTTTATTCTTTAAATTTGATGGTTTTTGTACTTGAACATGAACTTTGACTCTTTTTTTGTCTCTTTTTTTCTGATTAGATTTCTATTATAAAAATTAGGAGTTACAAGTTATCCTCTGTGGAGACTAACGAAAAGAAATACCCGAGGTTCAGAGATATAAAACTTTCTAACTTCATTAATAAAAATACGGTAAGAAATGTTTTTTTCATGACGGCAGGTATTTTTGTTTTTATTATTGGTGTAATTGTTTATGGAATAATTATCAACTCCCTTGAAAATACTTTTGATGAAGAAATGTTAAATAAAGGGTTTACTGAGTTGAAAAATGTTAACATATTAATTGACAGGAAGAATTTTACTTTAAGCGTATATGAAGATACGGTTTTAATAAAATCATACCGGGCAAACTTTGGAAGAAATATCTCGGTTGCCAAGGCAAGAGTAAATGATGGTGCAACTCCGGTAGGTGTGTATAAAATTTGCGATGTTGATACTGCACATAAATATTATAAATTTCTAAAGTTAAATTACCCGAATCTTGAAGATGCAATAGAATCTTTAAGAAGAGGAATTATATCACAGCAGGAATTCGATCAACTGAAGTTTGAGTTTTATTATGAGGATTGTCCAAAGCTGGAAACTGCTCTTGGAACCAATATCGGTATTCACGGCATCGGCAGGTTGAATTATATAGTTAAAAACTTTCCGTTTGTTTTTAACTGGACGGATGGCTCAATTGCTTTAAAGAATGAAAGCATTGATGAAATCTTAAGTGTAACAGAGAAAGGAACTAAAGTTGTTATTAAATAGATTTATAGTTACCGCTATTATTTTATTCCCGCTTTTTATTTTTAACTGTGGAGATTCCCAGGAGAAAAAAAATAATAAAGCCCCTTTAAAGGATTATAAAGATCCTGTAGTTCAACTGATAGAAGCAAAAAGTATTTTGGGTAATGATGCAAAATTAACTTTCCTTGGATTCTTTAATGATGATAAGCAGGAAGAAATTGCTGTAGGATTGGAAATCAATACAAAAGAAGAAGAGGGAATTAAATTTGCCATAATGGATATTTCCAAAGAAAATCCTGAAAAAGTTTATGAAACTAAATTGCTCGACGGGTCTTTAAGCAATGGACATTTAGATAAAATAAAACTTCCATCTCTGAATTATGATTTACTTTATTACAATTCCGGTGATTATTTTTTAGGATCCGGCGGAGGAGAAGTTTTCAGTTATATTGTTGATTATAAAAATAAAGAAGTTTACTACTCACACCTTGTTGCAGATTCTAAAAGAACATCGTTTTATCTTTCTGAAAATATTAAGAACGATGACGTAAGGAAATTCTTACTTAATGCGGTTAAAAAAGATTTCCCTGCTCTTGAGCTGGTATCTCACGATATTGAATTTGATGATTAGCAGAAGAGCAGTACTTTGAGAATCAATAAAGAGCTTTCTATACTTATTTTTTTTCTGCTATCCTTTGAAGTTTTTCCACAACAGGAAGATTATGAGCTTGAATCTATTGAGTTCGAAGGTAACCAGACATTCTCTTCAGGAACACTCATTTCCGTAATATTATCTGAAGAAACTCCATGGTGGATGTATAAATTTCTAAACTCTTTTACAGGTCTTGGTGCACCACCTGTTTATTTTGATTCCTCAAACATCCCGATTGATTTAAACGCTCTCCAATCCTTTTATACTGCCAATGGTTTTTTTAAAGCAAAATTTTCTTACAAGTATGATGTTGATACCACTGATAAAGAAGTAACGCTTACTTACATTGCCGAAGAAGACACTCCATCAACTTATGGTAATTTCTATCTATATGGCTTGGACGGAATTGCCGATTTTTTAATGGGATATGTAGTAAGAGATGTATATGTTGATCAGCGAAACAGGTATAACCAGGAAGAAATTCAATTAAGAATAGTAAAAGTTTTTGAGATACTTAATAACAATGGTTATATTTTTGCACGCTTCGACAGTATGGTTGTATTCAGAGATACCGTTAAAAATAAAGCGGATATGAATTATTATTTCCGGCCTGGCAGATCTTATTCTATAGATACCATTATTGTTAAAAAAGATGGAGAAGGAGCACAATTTGTTGAAGATCAACTTATAAGTGATCTGACCGGGTTATTTCCAGGCTCCGTTTTTAATCTTGAAAAAATGAGAAGAAGCCAGGTGAGACTTTACAGAACAGGTTTGTTTTCTTCAGTAACTCTCTCAACTCCCGATGAAGATAGTTTAATAAGTACTGATATTCCTTTGATTGTTACAAGCTCAATCGGTTTGATGAATGAGCTCTCTCCGGAAATTATAATGAATAACCAGCAGAATGCTTTCAACATCGGTTTAGGTGCAACTTATATTAGAAAAAATTTTCTTGGCAAAGCAAGAAAGCTTACAATTAGTTCTTCTTTTGGTGTGCAGGATATTTTTAATGTTGATTTCGGAGGGCTGATTAATAAATTCTCCTTCAGGGATACCACACTGCTCGGATATTTTGATTCAAGAATTATCCTGCAGCAGCCGTTCCGTTACAATAGACCTATTTACGCAACACTTGAAAACTATGTAACGATAGACAAGCAATTGGTAATTAACAATACAAGGTACGGCTCAAAACTTTCACTTGAGTTTGAAATGCCCCGTTATACCTTTGTCAATTTTATTAAAACTTCATACAACGTTGAAGTAAGCAATGAAGTTTACAGGACTTTTAACGACAGCCTTTCGAGAAAATTAATTTCAATAATCGGTGCCGAATTTGGATCAAGTAATATTGATAACCTTGTTTTTCCTACAAGAGGCTATAACTTATTGTTCCAGTTAGAAGAAGCAAACTCATTACCATACCTCGTTTCAAAGATATTTAAAAATAATTATGACGGGGCTCTTTTTTATAAAGCTGTTGTTACCGGTTCACTTTTCGGTTCTTACGGAAGAATAAGAAATTACATTTTTGGCACCAAGATTAAATTAGGGTATCTCCAGGCTTTTGTTGGTGATTACGGCGGCATTCCATTTAACAGGACATTTTATGCAGGAGGTTCTAACTCTGTAAGAGGCTGGAGATCAAACGAATTAGTTCCTTCAGGTACACCGGATGTTCCCGGTTTTCTTTCCGAAGGTGTTAACGTGAAAGGCGGTACTTTCATGCTTGAAGGTTCAATTGAATCGAGGTTGAGATTTTTTGAAAATTTTGGTACAGCCGTATTTCTTGATTATGGAAATACATGGCTTGGTTATAAATTCTTCCGGTTTGATGAAGTAGCTCTTGCTGCCGGGTTTGGAATTCGTATTTATACTTCCGTAGCTCCTTTCAGATTTGATTTTGCATTTAAGCTTTACGACCCTGCAGACAAGAAATATATTTTTGGAAAAAAAGTTTGGGACAATTTTGAATTCCATTTTGGAATCGGGGAAGCTTTTTAAAATAAGTTAATAACATCGGTTACGGTATGTTTGGGAATGGTGGAATACTTGCATGACTTCAAAGTAGGTTAAGTATTGGAATTCATCTCTATAACTCCATTCCTCTATTATTCCATACCATAACCCTACCTTTGGTTAGCTTAAAAGAATTAACTATTTTTTCTTACTTCATTCTTTATAGTGAAAGGAATTTTATGATTTACAGTATGACAGGATATGGCAGGGGAACATCCGGGAATAAAAATATTTCCGTTGAGGCAGAAATAAAAAGTGTAAACAGCAGGTATCTCGATCTTTTTTTTAAACTGCCTTCATCTCTCCAGAGCAAAGAGTATGAATTACGTGAAATTTTAAAAAGTAAAATAAAGAGAGGTAAAATAACCACATTCGTCAGCATAAAGATGAATGAAAAAGATTCCGCCACTCCCATCTTAAATATGGAGAAGCTAAAAGCCTCTTTAAATTTTATAAAAGATCTTAAAAAGACAGCACGGATAAATGAAAAAATAAAGATTGAACATATTCTTTCATTTAAAGAATTTTTCCTTCCCGATGAATTTGAATTTGGAGAAAAGGAATTTAGTCTTGTTAAAGAAGCCCTGGATAATGCTGTAAAAGAACTTCTTAAAATGAAAAAGAATGAAGGTGGAGAATTGTTAAAAGATCTTATTAGCAGGATAAAAAGCATTGAAGAAAAGGCACAGGTAATTGAGAATGAATCATCTAAAAGTGTTGGAGAATATTTCTCATTAATAAAAGATAAGATTAAGATTTTAGTTGAAGATATAACTCAGTATAACGACAGACTTGAAATGGAGCTTGCTTTAATTGCTGAAAGATCAGACATCACTGAAGAGTGTGTCCGGTTGAGAAGTCATCTTAAATTTTTTCTTGAAAGCTTAGAGCGTGATGAAGATCCGGGAAGAAAAATTAATTTCATTTGCCAGGAAATGAACAGGGAAGCAAATACAATTTCGTCTAAATCGCTATCTACAGAAATAACTCGTAATGCAGTTATGATAAAAGAAGAAATAGAAAGAATCCGCGAACAAATACAAAACATTGAATAGAATTGAAAACTAACAAAGGGAAAATATTTGTTGTTTCCGCACCAAGCGGCACCGGTAAAACAACTTTAGTGAGAAATATCCTGAGAGATTTTCCCGATATAGCTTTTTCAATCTCTGCAACTACAAGAAAAAGGCGTGAGAATGAAGAAGATAGAATTGATTATCACTTTATTACTGAAGAAGAGTTCTTAAAAAAAATTGATGAGAATGAATTTGTAGAATGGGAAAAATTTTACGATTACTATTATGGAACCCCCAAACATTTTTTAGAGGAAAGAATTAATAACGGAATTAATGTTCTTTTGGAAGTTGATGTAAAAGGCGCATTAAGAATAAAAGCTATTTACCCTAAAGCAATTTTAATATATATTTTACCCCCCAGTTTTGAGGTTCTTGTTGAAAGACTGAAAAACAGGAAAACTGAGGATGAAAATGATCTAAAAAAGCGTATAAAGCGCGCAAAAATGGAATTGAGCCATAAGGATAAATTTGATTATCTTGTGGTTAATAAAGATTTAAATATTGCAATATCTGAGCTAAAAAATTTATTTAAGAAAATAACCAGTAAGGAGAAATAGTTAATGAATATCGAACCAATCGATCTGAGAATAATTGATAAGGAAACAGCAAATGTTTATGAAGCCGTTATTGTTTCATCTAAAAGAGCCCGGCAAATAAATGATGAACAGAAAATGGAATTCAATGCATTATTAAGCACTGTTCCCCAGCCAACAACAGAAGAAGATGGCGAGGATATTCAGAATCCTGCCCAGTTAAAAATTGCATTGGAACTTGAAGTAAGAGAAAAACCTCAGATACAGGCAATAAAAGAATTGCTTGATGGAAAAATCGGGTATGATTATAAAAAATAATTTAACTTAAATCCTAAATCGTAAGTCTTAAATCCAAAATCTAAATGCCTAATGATGCTTTCCGTAATAAAAAGATTATTCTTGGGGTAACGGGATGCATAGCTACTTATAAAGCCTGTTATTTAACAAGAGAATTAATAAATCGTGGTGCAGAAGTTCGGGTTGTAATGACTCCTTCTGCTCTTCAGTTTGTAGCACCTCTTACTTTTTCCACACTTTCAGGCAACCAGGTTATTGTAAATATTTTTCCTGAATCACAGCAGAATGGAACTGATGTTGCAACCTGGCACATTGATTATGCACAATGGGCTGATCTTATTTTGATTGCCCCTGCAACAATAAATACAATTGCAAAGATTGTTCATGGTTTTGCCGATAATGCTTTAACAACTCTTGCATCTGCTGCCCGTTCACCTTTAATAGTTGTTCCGGCTGCTGATGCTGATATGTATCAGAATAAAGTAACCAAAGCCAATATTAAAAAACTTGAAGATCTTGGGCATTACATTGTTTATGCTGAAGAAGGAGAGCTTGCAAGCGGACTTTCAGGTTATGGCAGGATGGCTGATATAAATAAAATAATTGATGCTGCTGAAATTGTTCTTTCAGGAATTAAAAAAGATTTAATAGGTAAAAAGATTTTAGTTACAGCAGGTCCGACTTATGAGGATATCGATCCTGTAAGATTTATAGGAAACAGATCTTCCGGTAAGATGGGTTATTGGCTAGCTAAAGCAGCATTCTTACGCGGAGCTGATGTTACTTTAATTTCCGGTCCTTCAAATGAAATTGCTTATCCGGAAATTAATTCGGTTAATGTAAGATCGGCTAAAGAAATGAAAGACGCAGTTACAAGAAAACTAAAGGATAATGATATTCTTATTATGGCTGCTGCAGTTGCAGATTATAAACCTGCAGAATTATCTAAGCAGAAAATAAAGAAAGAAGATAAACTTAATTCAATAAGTTTGTCACAAACAGAAGACATTCTTTCATCAATCAAAAAAGGCGGAAAGAAAATTATTGGTTTTGCACTTGAGACAAATAATGCAGAAAAAAATGCTCTCAAAAAGTTAAAAGAAAAAAATCTCGATATGATTGTTTTGAATTCTTTAGCAGAAAAGAAAAGCGGGTTTGAATACGATACAAATAAGATTGTTGTGATTGATAAATCAGGTAAGAAAAAAAGTTTTCCTCTTCAGTCAAAATTCCAGGCAACAAATAATATTTTATCCGAAGTAGTAAGAATTATTTAAATGTCTTTAGTACGGGAAGACATAATAGATTTATGTATTAAATATTAGCGGGCATATTATTCCCTCTTGGAGAGTACTTCAACATTAGGCTGAAATGGATTTTTTTACAATTTGCTTACTGTGAATTCCCAACTCCGTTAGGAGTTAAATGTTTGTAGAATAATAATCCAATTTAAGAATCAGAACTCCTTTAGGAGTTCAACAGAAATTTAGATGTAAAATGAACAACGAATTTAAGAAACAAATAATCGAAGCATTAAAAGATCAGAAAGATATTTTTGGTGATGAACTTTTAACCAGTGCGGTTTCAAAAAGAAAAACTGCGGTCGTCACTAAAATTCATACTGAAAAAGAAGATGAGACATCTTTTTTTAATAATAAAGAAGACCTGCCTGACGGCAAGGCAGGTTGGGAAAAAGCCACATCACTTGCAGAACTTGATAAGCTGATAAACAAATGCACCAAATGCCCGCTTCATAAAAGCAGGACGAATTTTGTATTTGGAGTTGGTAATCCTAATGCAGATGTAATGGTAGTTGGAGAAGGTCCCGGCGCTGATGAAGATGCACAGGGAGAACCATTTGTTGGTCGCGCAGGCAAATTGCTGAATGATATTCTTAAAGCAATAAATTTTAAAAGAGAAGAAGTTTACATAGCGAATGTAGTTAAGAGTCGCCCTCCCGGTAACCGCACTCCTGCTGCTGAAGAAATGGAAGCGTGCATACCTTATCTTAAAAAACAAATAGATTTAATCAAACCAAAACTTATACTTTGCCTTGGATTAACTGCAGCACAGGGCTTACTAAAACAAAGAGAATCTCTTACAAAACTGAGAGGACAGTTGTTTGAATACAGGGGTGCTAAAGTTATGGTTACATATCATCCAGCCGCACTTCTGAGAAATCCTAACTGGAAGAGACCTTGTTGGGAAGATGTACAGAAGTTCCGGCAGTTGTATGATGAAATGAAATAAAACTTTTTTTAATTCAAATTCATTTTAAATTTAAATGAGGGAGAAAGCACTACTACAGATTTTTAACCATACAAAAAACGTTTTTATCTGAAATCATTTGACCTGATTTGAAAGATTGGTATATTAAATCGAAAGTTGACAGCACTCCCTTAATATTTATCTACTATAAACTTGGAAAGGATTAACAATGTATTTTTCTGTTTACAAAAGATTAAACTATATCTTACTTTTTTTCTTCATTATCCCCATATCAATTGTGATTGCTCAACCTGAAATACTCTATCCGGGAATTACGATAAAAGAGTTAGGAACAGTTTCATCCAATTCGGTAAGAATTCAACTTGATCCGGTATCAGGCAATTTATATACACTGCAAACTAATGGACAAATAAAACGGGTTAATTTTAATGGAGATAGCAGTGCAGTAACCTTTCCAACAGTTTATCAACAATCCAATCATGGATTAATAATTACACGCGGGATGACATTTGGTCCTGATGGTACTTTGTATATTGTGGGAAACAGAACTAACGGATCAAATAATCAACTGGGAACAGGAACTATTGTAAGAGGAATTTCAATCAGCCCGGGAAGTGAAACAAGAAACTGGGATACACTGGCACAAACTGTTGAATATCTTTTCGGCTTTACATACGACCATAGAATGAGTGGGATTATAGTTGACCCCAATAATAATTATGTTTATGTAAACAGCGGAGCCAGAACAGATCATGGTGAAGAACGTCAGAATACTCGTGAAGTTGGATTGACATCAGTAATTTTGAAACTACCAACAACCGGAAAAAATATCATTCTGCAGAATGACAGGGAGTGGTTGCGTACCAACGGTTATCTTATGTCTGAAGGTACGAGAAATAGTTTTGATTTTGCTTATTCAGGTAACGGTGATTTATTTGCATTAGATAATTCAGGCGATCGCGATGACCCAGAAGAATTAAACTGGATACAGGAAGGACATCATTATGGTTTTCCATGGAATATAGGAGGTAATAATACTCCGCAACAATTTTCTCCATACAATCCTATGACTGATCCTCTTTTGAGCCCTAATGCATGGGGAGGTGGCAATCTTTATGCTACATTTTATAATGATCCGGATTATCCTTCTCCTCCTGGAGTTACATTTACCGGCGGAGTAATGAATGCTGGACCCGATGCCGATAAGTTTCGTGATACAGTAACAGGAGATCCTAAAGATGCAAGTAATCTTGGTGTTACAATAACTACATTCACAACACATCGTTCACCAAACGGGCTCGTTTTTGATGAAGATTCATTGCTTATTGATGATCTTGCAGGTGGGGCTTTTGTTATAAGTCTTAATACCAGCAGCTTAGCCGTACCTATTGGTGATACGGGTGAAGATTTATTGCATGTAGCTTTAACAAAAAATGGAGATGAGTATACTGCAGTAGTAACTCAGCTTGTTACAGATTTTAATGATCCATTAGGAATTGAAATGGTAGGAAATAAACTTTATATAATGGAGACAGGGCTATGGTTCCCGGCTAATCCAAATCCTACTCTTTGGGAAATTACTCTGCCTTCTGGAACGGTGGATGTTGCTGAAGAAGAAAATTTACCTGCTTCTTTTGAACTTTATCAGAATTACCCTAACCCGTTTAATCCGGTAACAAATGTAGGATTTCGGATTGCGAATTCCGGGTTTGTGAATTTGAAAGTTTATGATGTTTTAGGAAATGAAATAGCTGTTCTTGTTAATGAAGAAAAGTCGGCAGGTATTTACGAAATAAAGTTTGATGCATCCGCATTATCAAGCGGAGTATATTTTTATAAATTAAATATTTTGGGAGAATCACCTCTCGTTCACAAAATGGTTTTGATGAAATAATTTTCTCTTTTTGTAGGGATACTTTTCACTGTATCCCTACTCTATTTTAATTCTTCTTTCCGCAGACTAATGTAAATCCATAAATCATAAACTATCTTAAGTCCGCCTGCTAAAAAGAAAGGGAAGTTCATCAATAAAGGATTTGCTAAAAGAATTCCACAGAAAGTTGGTGAAACCGAAGCCCCGATTGATCTGGAAATTGTTGAGATTCCCGCCGCTGCCGATCTCTCATCTTCTGAAACTAATATCATTGTCAAAGCCTGTCTTGTTGGTACATCCATTTGAGAAATGCTGAATCGCAAAATCAGCATGCTGATTGCTAAAGTTAGATTTGGCATTAATGGAATTAAAATCAATAAAATGTTTGAAGGCAGATGCGTAAAAACCATTGTGTTTAGTAATCCAATCCGGTTTGCAATTCTTGCTGCAAATAACGCTGAAATTCCTGCAACAAGGTTTGTCACGAAAAAAATACTTCCCAATGTACCAGTGTTCAAATCAAACTTTAAGTAAAACCAGTATGCTATCATACTTTGTATAATAAATCCGCCAGCAAAAGAATCTAAAGCAAATAATGAGCTTAACTTTAGAACAATTTTCTTTGATTTATGAAGCCCAAGAGTTCTCTTCACAGGCTGTTCGTCTTTAATCTTTCTCGGTTCAATATGTCCTGATAAAAATGAAAACAATAATGATAGAACTAACCCGATCAAACCATATCCTGCTATAATTATTTTATAAGCATCTGTTTGTGAAGTATTCTCGCTTAAAATTATTTCACTTAACCACCCGGCACTTAAAGCACCGAATGCGGCTGCAAACGAACCTGCTAAATTGTACCAGGCAATTACCTTTGTTAAATTTTTTCGTTCAAGTATTTGTGCTAATGCAGATTGTTCGATTGATAAGAAGGGGCCAATTTCTTTTCCGGTAGGACTTATAACTGCAACAGTTGCCGTAATAATTAAAATCAGAAAATTATTTGTAACTAAAAAACCTATTCCTCCGGCTGCCATTAGGAATGAACCAAGTACCAGCATTTTTTTTCTGCTGTATATATCTGCTTTTGTTGTTATCCATAAGGATATTATTGCATCACCAATTAAGGTAAAAGTAATCAGCAATCCAATTTCGTAATCTTTTAATCCTATTTTTAACAAGTATAAAACAAGCACAATGGATAAAGCTCCGTAAGCAAACATTCGTAGAATGCGGGTAACAAATAAAATATTAATATCCTTTTTAATTCTTTCCATTTCTAAGTAATTTGAGGGTTGCAGACAAATATATCTAATAAATGTAATTATTCCAGTAGGGACAAGCCCTACAGTTTATTACCACATATTTATTTATTTTTGCTGAAAATTTCCCTGGATTCTTTTTATGAACACACTCTACCTTGGTGATTGCTTAAACTGCTCTAACGCAAAATGAAAATTAAGAATGAAAAGAGATTTTGAACTAATAAAAAGAATATTAATTGAGATCGAATCTTTCCCTGATGATCGTTACCGAAATATAAAAATTGAAGGATATCCCAAACAAGAAGTTGATTATCATTTGTATCTTTTAGAACAAAAGAATTTAATTGATGCACAAAATTGGAAGGATAATATGGGTGACGAGTGGAATGTTAGTAAGTTAACATGGGCGGGTCACGAATTTTTAGACGCAGCTAAAAATGATACTGTCTGGAAAAAAGCGAAACAAACTATTGCTGAAAAAGGGGGAAATATAAGTTTTGAAGTTCTTAAAACATTGCTACAACAATTATTATTGAAAACTTTTATTCCTTAGTTATGAGCACACTATACCTTGGTGATTGTTTAAACGTTGCCTCATAAAAATTGTAATATATATAAGAGAAAAAATTGAATAAAAAAAATATTGGTGATGTAATAGTTGATAATTATCAAAGAGAACCAGCATTTTCACTAAATTTTATTTATTCAGAAATTATGGGAGAATTAAAATCAAAAACTAAGAATATTGAATCACGGTTTGAAAAATTTGAAAATTCATATAAAATCTTTTTTAAAAATAAAAAAGAATATTCTGCCATTGCTTCAATGATTCTAAGCTCTCTTTTTAAGCCAATTATAATTTCCTATTTATATAATTATCAAACTTTTGTATATCTTGGTTTGTATAGCTTATTGGAAAGAGATTTTATTGAAAATCTTTCTACTCATTTTATTAAAGGAGGTACAAAAAAAGATTCTGTAAAAAAAATATTAGAAAGAAAAAATTTATTAGAATTAGCAGATGTTTTTTTAATTGAAAAAATTATTGATGAATCAGATTATGACTTTATAAAAATTTTAGTCAAATATAGGAATGCAATAGCACATAAAAATTTAGAATCATTAAGTAAATATTTTGGTTCTGGCAAAAAAATTGTCCTCTATGAAACTGATACAATTGTTACAAATAGAGATAGCTTAAATTATATTTTCCATACTACTATTATTTTAATAAAGACCGTTGAGAAAAAGTTATCCTAATGCTTTTATTAGAGCTACTTAAAACCAAAAAATAAAAATAAAAATAAAAATGGTTTAAAAGTTTAATGAACACACTTTACCTTGGCGATTGCTTAAATGTTCTTCGGGATAATGTTCCCGATGAATCTGTTGATCTTGTTTATATTGATCCTCCCTTTAACAGCAAACGTGATTACAATATATTTTTTGATGATAAGGAAATACAAACACAACGCATTGCTTTTGAGGATACCTGGACATTAAAGAATATTCAGGATTCTCTTGCTGAACTTAATATTCTTAAAACTGAAAACCTTTATTATCTGCTTTTGACTTATAGAAAAGTTGCACCATACGCTTTTCCATATTTAACAATGATGTCTTTAAGAATTCTTGAACTGCACAGAGTTCTTAAACCAACAGGAAGTTTTTATCTCCACTGCGACCCGACTATGAGCCATTATCTGAAAACTGTTTGTGATATAATTTTTGGAGAAAGGAATTATAGAAATGAAATAACATGGAAAAGAGCTATTGCACATAGTGACGCTAAAAATAAGTTTGCAGATGTAAATGATATAATACTTTTTTATAGTAAATCGAAATTATTTAATTTCTTTCCTCAGTTTAATCTTCATTCAGAAGAATACGTTAAAAACTTCTATCGCTTTAATGATAATGATGGTAGAGGTGATTATCAACTTGATAATATGACAAGCCCAAATCCTAGACCTAATATGATGTATGAATGGTTAGGATTTCCTTTTCCTCCTAAAGGTTGGCGGTATCAAAAAAAAACTATGCAACAACTACATAATGAAGGACGAATATATTACCCTAAAAAAAAAGATGGATCATTTGATTATTCAAAAAGACCAAGACTAAAGAGATATTTAAATGAACAAAAAGGAACTATAATTTCAAATAATTGGGATGATATTATTCCGTTACAAGCAAACGAGAAAGAACGTCTTGGTTACCCTACACAAAAACCAAAAGCTCTTCTTGAGAGAATTATAAAAGCAAGCAGCAATGAAGGCGATACAGTTCTTGATTCTTTCTGCGGATGCGGTACAACGATAGATGCAGCAGAAGGTTTACACAGAAACTGGATTGGAGTTGATATTTCTCCGATTGCTATTTCACTTATCAAACGGAGATTAAAAGATACTTACGGAGAGCATCTTAACAAGTTTGAAGTAAGAGGAACACCTACAGATGAGCAATCGGCAATAGAACTTTGGAAACAAAATCCATTTGCTTTCCAGGATTGGTGGCTCACTGAGTTTGAAGTTTTCTCAACAACCTTCGGAACAAAAGGTGCAGACAAAGGAATAGACGGAATAGCACAATACCTTACAGATCCCAAAATACAAAAAGTAATACGTGCAGGGTTTTCAGTAAAAGGCGGTCAGAATATTCAATCAAAAGATATTGATGCACTTCTCGGTGCAATGGATAAGCATAAATGCGAGATAGGTGTTTTCCTTACAATTGCAGAACCAACAAAACCAATGCTTGATACTATTGCTGGTTCAGGATTTGTAGAAATTCCGGGTTTCAAAATACCAAAGCTACAGATACTTACATTAAATGATTACTTCAGGAATAAATTTCCAAAACTTCCATCTGTAAACATCACATTCAAAGCCGCACAGTTGAAAGGAAAGAAGAAACAAAACCAGATGGATTTGGGAGTTTGAATTTATTTTTTAACAATTGTAGGGACATAGCGCGCTATGTCCCTACAATGAATTACAATGAACAAAGGAATATAAAAGACACAACAAAATACTCTACGAGAAAAATGTACAAACGTAAACAATACCAAAGAAAATCAATCCGTTTGAGAGAATATGATTATGCAAATCCCAATTGGTATTATGTTACGATTTGTTCCAACGATAGAAAAATAATTTTTGGGAAAGTTGAAAATGGAAAGATGTTGTTAAACGATTATGGAAAAATTGTTGAGGAAGAATGGTTGAAAACAAAAGAATTAAGAAAGAATATTGATTTGGATTATTATGTTGTTATGCCAAATCATTTTCACGGAATCATAATCATTGAAAGTAGGGACATAGCGAGCTATGTCCCTACAGATGAATACAGGAAATTTGGAAAAGTACAACCCGGATCTTTGGGTGCAATTGTTCGTTCATTTAAATCTGCTGTTACAAAACGAATTAATGAATTAGGAAAAAATCATTCAAAATCTATCTGGCAGAGTAATTATTATGAGCATATCATAAGAAATGAGAACGATTTATTCTTTACCAGAAGATATATCGAATTAAATCCGTTGAAATGGGAGTTGGATGAATATTATAATTCTGAAATATAAATCGTAAGGAAATTGTAGGGACAAGGCATGCCTTGTCCCTACAAAGAAAATCATCGCAATGTAAATGAACTTACTTCCTTATCTAAAGAATTTTTTCTTTGCTTAAGTAGAATTAACTTGCTTCCCGGAAAATCACTTCCTATTTTTCAATTGAATTTGATGAATAAAACAATGTTAATAATTTGTGAATAACTGAAACTTATTAAAAAAAATTAAATGGCAAAAACAAGAAGAAACGGAAATAACGGGTACGAACTGGAAAAAATAATTCCTGCAGATGTAAAACCACCTGCAGCACCTGAAGTAGAAGCATCAGTTCTTGGTGCTATGATGATTGAAAAAGAAGCTGTTGCAAAAGCAGTCGAGCTTCTGACTCCATCAACATTTTATGTTAAAGCGCACCAATTAATATTTGAAGCGATGGTCTCTCTTTTTGAAGCCGGGGAAGCAATTGATACTGTTACTGTTTATGAAGAATTAAAAAAGAGAGAAAAAATTGATGAAACAGGTGGAGCCGTTTATTTAAGCAAGATTTCTCAGAATATTTCTTCTGCTGCAAATATTGAGTACCATGCTAAAATCATTTTAGAGAAAGAAATTTTAAGGGGACTTATTTCAAGTTCCCACGAAATTGCACGGGCAGCTTATGAAGGAACTGAAGATGCATTTGAGCTTCTTGACCGGGCAGAAAGAAAAATTTTTGAAATAACAGAATCTCATCTTAAAAAATCTTTTACAGGAATGGATAGAGCTGTAAGAGATGCTCTCGAATATATTGAAGCGATTCATTCCAAATCAAATATAAAATTTTCTGTCCCAACCGGTTTTTATGAACTTGATGATATGCTTGGCGGTTTCCAGAAATCTGATCTTATCATTATTGCAGCAAGGCCCTCTATGGGAAAAACTGCATTAGCACTTTCTATTGCACGTAATGCAGCAATTGATCACAAAATTCCAGTTGGTATTTTTTCTCTTGAAATGTCTACAATGCAATTAATAATAAGGCTGCTTTGTGCTGAAGGGAGATTGAATGCTCACCTTGTAAGAACGGGAAAACTACCACATGAAGAAGGAGTAAAACTCAGTAAAAATGCTCACAAGTTGATTGAAGCTCCTATTTATGTTGATGACACACCCGCACAAACTGTTCTGGAAATAAGAGCCAAAGCAAGAAGGCTTAAAGCTGAAAAAAATATAGGGATGATAATAATTGATTATCTCCAGTTGATGCAGGGACCTGCAAAAGCAGAAAGCCGTGAAAGAGAAATTTCCCACATTTCACGTTCACTTAAATCTTTAGCAAAAGAATTAAACATTCCTGTTGTTGCACTTGCACAGATGAACAGGGCTGTTGAAGCAAGAACAGATAAACGCCCGCAGCTTTCTGATTTAAGAGAATCAGGTTCAATTGAACAGGATGCTGATGTGGTGACATTTCTTTACCGCCCCGAGTATTATGGAATTAAAACAGACCAGGATGGGAACTCACTTGAAGGTGTTACAGAAATAATAATCGGGAAACAGAGAAATGGACCTACCGGTGATGTAAAGCTTGCATTCATAAAAGAGTATGCACGGTTTGAAAATCTCGCCCACGCAAGACAGCTTGAAGAATACTCAATTGTTCCTACCGATGAAGATATCATTTAGAAACGCAAAGGGCAAAGGGCAGAGAGCAAAGGGAAGTTCTTTGTACTTTATGTTTTATATGCTATGCACTATGCTCTATACAGTTATTGTGCAAGCGCAAATTTTTACTGATAAGGATATTGAGATTTGTAATTCTAAATTTTCGCTCGCTGTTGAAAAAAATCTTTCGGGAAAACCGATAGGGGATGTTATTGTTGAAATCGGGAAAAGTTTTATTGGAACTGATTATGAAGCATTTGCTATTGAGAAAGATGGAGTGGAAAAGCTAGTAATAAATCTTACTGGACTTGATTGTACAACTTTCCTTGAAAATTCTTTAGTCTTTTCCCGTTTGATAAAAAAAGGGAAAACCATTTTTGAAGATTATCAATCTGAACTTACATACATAAGATATAGGAATGGAATTATTAATCAGTATCCGTCACGTCTTCATTATTTTTCAGATTGGATTTATGATAATAAAAAGAAGGGAATTATTGAAGATATAACAAAAGAAATGGGCGGTGAGCCGATAAATTTTAATCTTAACTTTATGTCAGCACATCCTCAATTTTACAAACATTTAAAAGAAAATCCTGAATTTGTTCCGGTTATAGAAAAGCAGGAAAAAGAAATTGCATGCCGTACTTACTATTATATACCGAAGGAAGAAGTTTCATCTATTGAAGATAAAATTCAGAATGGGGATTTAATTGCATTCACAACAAATAAAGAAGGTTTAGATATTGGCCATGTTGGAATTGCAGTTAAAATGGAAGATGGAAGAGTTCATTTACTCCATGCACCTATTCCCGGGACTAAAGTGCAGATATCTGAGAATCCTTTACCTGCTTATATAAGCAAACTGAAGCATGATACGGGGATTATGGTTTTAAGACTTATTGAGGATTATAAATGAAAAGAATATTTAATGGTGCATTAATAGGTATGGGTATTGGTGTAATTATATCATGGATAATCAGGTTAATTAATCCAACAAATATTTTTGGCGATCATTTAATCGGGTTTATTTCTTCAGGAGATATTCTTTTAATAATTGGTTTTGTATCGGGGGGATTAGCAGCATATTTTATTCAGAAAAAATCTTCTGGTTAAACTTTTTGAATTAGACTTCTTAAAACTTTTAAATTCTCCATATCTTCCAAATGCTCTTTTCCTTTCGGTGTTTCAAGAACTTTGGGAATATGTTCTAATCTTTTATCATTCATAAAATTTTTAAAACCTTCTTTTCCAATGAACCCTTTTCCAATATGTTCGTGTCTGTCAACTCTGGAGCCGAAAGGTTTTTTACTATCGTTCATATGTATGCATTTAAGTAAATCCAGACCAACAATTTTATCAAACTCTTTAATCGTTTTTTCATAGCCTGCAGGAGATTTTATATCATAACCTGCTGCAAAAATATGAGCTGTATCTATGCAAACAGACATTCTATTCTTCTCTTCAACAAGCTCAATTATTTCTTTAACCTGTTCGAATCTGTAACCCAAAGCGGAACCTTGTCCCGCAGTAACTTCAATCATACTGCTTACTCTATATCCTTTAGTTTTTTCGTGAGCGATATTAAGTGACTCGGCAATTAGTTTTATTCCTTCTCTTTCTCCGGCTCCTGTATGTGCACCCGGATGGAAATTGAGATATGGAATCCCAAGCTGTTCGCACCTTTTCAGTTCATCAAGATAAGCTGCTCTGGACTTCTCAAGAATTTCCGGAGATGAAGCACAGAGATTAATGAGATAGGAATCATGAACAACAGTAAACTGTATAATTGAAGCGGCGAGTTTAGTTTTAAAATCATTTATTTCTTTTTCAGAAAAGGGTTTTGCAGACCACCGGTTATTATTTTTGCTGAAAATCTGCATTGCAGTAAAACCGAGTTTACTTGCAAGATCAACAGCTGCAGCGACTCCGCCTTCTGTAGAAGTATGCGCACCGATTAAGTGATTCAAAATTCTCCTTTCTATTTATTATGTCATTCTGCACTTGATGCGGAATCTTTGGATTCCTGCTTTCGCAGGAATGACAATTTAATTTTTATTCAATATTTCTTTAATTGATTCTTCAACACTTTTAAGTTTAATTCCATACGATTGCAGTTTATCAGTATTCATAGAAACATCTGCAACCATTGGCGAATCTTTAAACTCTTCCATAGAAATATTATCAATTAATGATTTATTGAGTTTAGCTGCATCGCATAAAATTTCTCCAAGTTCCACACGGGATAGTCTTTCTTTCCCACCTGTATTAATAATTTCTTTTTTAACATCAGAATTACAAAGATGATTTATAGCTCTTGCAATTTCTAAGAGAGAAATAGGTGTTCTAAACTGATCAAAAAAAAGTTTTACTCTCTTATTGTCTCTAAAGTCTTCATACATTTGATGAAAATGATTTTTAGAATGGTTTAATCCGAAACCATACAACAATGATACCCTCAGGATAAGAAAATTCTCAAATGTTTCCCAGATTTTCACCTCTCCCATAAGTTTTGTTTCTGCATAAAGAGAAATAGGAATAAGCTTTGCATCCTCCTTCAACATTGAACCACGATAACCTGCATAAACCAAATCTGAAGAAGTATAAA
>CAYNUV010000005.1:0-21864 GCA_964400245.1 uncultured Ignavibacteriaceae bacterium | reverse complement strand
AAATCTCAACCGATGAAAAATATTTTATTTATTTTGATTCATTTCTTCAAGATTATATAATACGTTCTTAGTCTGTTTCCCTCTTAAAGTAATTTCACCGATTTCTTGTTTTGAATACCGGTTATCGATCTGAAGTAAATCAATTAATATTTCTGAAACCAACAAGCTTACGTTATATGTATTGCACATCTCCTGGATTCTTGCGGTTGTATTCAAAACATCACCGGTAAAAACAATTTCTTTTTTTATTACGCCAACTTCACCTATTGTAACGTTACCACAATGAAAGCCGGCTTTGAATTCAGGAATGAGATCATATCTTTCCAGGTACCGGGCAGATTTGTTTTTTATTTCATCTACAATGCTGAAAAAACAACGCAGACAATTTTCATTTTCAATTCCGTTTTTCATTGTCCACGAAACTGTAATCTCATCACCGATATACTGGTAAATTTCTCCTTTGCTGAAAATTATTGAATCATTTACATCATCAAAGAAATCATTCAGAAGATAATGATATTTTATATGTCCTAATTTTTCAGCAATTGTTGTTGAAGATTTTAAATCTAAGAACATAAAAATTCTGTGTTCTTCTTTTGGTTTATTATACCTGCCAAGAATAAAATTATGCATTACACCATACCCAAAACTGTCACTAACCTGGATGAAAATCTGAGTTAAGATTATAACTGCTGTCCAGTGGATAACAAAAGCCCATACGCCTGAACCGGATAAATAAACTATAACCCCTTTTAGTACATCGGGATGAAAAATACTTTTACCTGTACTGAAACTTTGATCTAAAAATAATCCTATTATGATTAGTAATATCATTGCAAAAGAATAAACCAGACTTTTAACAACCACAGTATAACTAAAAGGCTTTTTACGAAAATGATTTTGGAAATAGAATATTTCAAAAGTTCCTATTGATAAACCGGCTATAATTGCAGCAATTATAGTTACTGCAACTGACCGCCCAAAATCGTATGAAGAGATGTTTACTTCGGTTGTAAGATTTTGAATATTCTCTATTTGGGTGGCAGGATAAATAATAAGGTATTCTATGATGGTAAAAAAGATACCCGCTGCAATCCAGGCAATTGTTAAACTTAATACCCTTTTTAGTTTAATATGCAGTTTTATTGATTTCAATATCATATTCAAAATACATCTAATATTATATTATTAGTCATTATAAGAGTTAGATTTTGATTCACGTAAAAAATATATGTCATTAATCTCCTCTTGTTCATTAGTCTGAAATTCGTACTCATACGTATTTCCCATAAACAGTCCAATAGGAAACCCAATCAAAGCACCGGTAGCAGCACCAATTATAGGTAGGCTTATATATAATAATAAATCTTTCGGCTCTGCTGTTTCTGACTCATTTACTAGCCCAGCTAATAGTAATCCAGCAAAAGCTCCAGCTATAGACCCAAATCCAGCTCCCTTTAATCCTCTGGAAAGCAAGTTGTTACTAAAGATAACTTTCCTAACTTCAGATTTAACAACACCAGTTTTTAATTTTGTTTCGGGATTAAACAAATGGAGAGAATCTGCATATAAGTAAAGATCGGTTGCAGGAATGACCACATCATTGTTCAAGACAACTTCAGCCTCTTTCCCCTCAGCAAATTCATTGAACTCCAGAACTGATGACTCAGAGGATGGTGACGTTGAAGTAACTACATACGACGAGCTGCATGCTGTTACAAAAAAACATAATAAGATTAAAGCAAACATTGTTTTCATATTATCCCTCCAATTTTCATTTATAATCAGAATATATCTTCATTCATAAAATTTATCCTTTGAAGAAAAAGTTGTCAAAAATTCGTTAGGAATTAGTAAAAGATATATAAGCTGTTTTAAGACGCCCCGGACATTTATAACCTCCTGGTAATAATGCCTTTAACACCTTGGGGGAAGTTTGAAGAGTTCGAAATGATGAGTAACTCAAGAACCTTCCACTCAAGGTTGAGGTCCTTGGGAAGGAACTTACCTTATAAAATTCAATTTGTCAATAAATATCTTTCCTGATAAATCAAACATTTAAATCGAACAGAGTATTCAGTTATTCTCTTCTTTCCTTGGTTGAAATAGTTTTGCAATTAAACCTGTCCAGCCAGTCTGGTGGCTTGCACCTAACCCGCTTCCATTATCTCCATGGAAATATTCATAGAATAGAATGTAATCTTTGAAATGAGGATCAGTCTGAAATTTTTTATTGATTCCGAATACAGGTCTTTTCCCTTCTTTGTTACGGAGGAAAATTGATTTTAGTCTTTCAGTAAGTTCTTCTGCAACCTGGTTGATTGTAATAAAATTACCTGAACCTGTTGGATATTCAATTTTAAATTCATCACCATAATAATGATGAAATCTTTGAAGAGATTCTATTATAAGGAAGTTTACAGGAAACCAGATAGGTCCGCGCCAGTTAGAGTTTCCGCCGAATAACCCGGAATCAGATTCACCAGGGATGTAATTAACCTTAAACTCTGTGCCTTTTGCATGAAAAATATAAGGTTGTTCAGCATATATTTTTGCAAGAGATCTTACTCCATAACCTGATAGGAATTCTGTTTCATCAAGCATTCTTTTTAAAAGGCTCTTCATCCTGTGCCCTCTTAGTAAAGAAAGAAGATTTCTCTCACCAACTCCAACTTCACACCAGCGTGATACAAGATTTGCAAGATCAGTTTTGTTTTCAAGAAACCAGTTTAGTCTTTTTTCAAACTCCGGTGTGTGTTTCATTATCTCCGGGTCAAGCACTTCAACAGCAAACAAAGGTATCAACCCAACCATTGAGCGGACTTTTAATTTTGCATTATTTCCCGATGCGGTATGTAAAACATCGTAGTAAAATTCATCTTCATTATCCCAGAGACCTATACCTTTTCCACCAATATTTGTCATCGCTCCTGCTATATAAAGAAAGTGTTCAAAGAATTTTGTCGCAAGATCCTGGTATAAAGGTTTGGTAAGGGAAAGCTCAAGTGCTATTCTCATAAGATTTAAACAGTACATTGCCATCCAGCTTGTTCCATCAGTTTGGTCAATGTGCCCTCCGGTTGGAAGTTCTGAACTTCGATCAAAGACTCCTACATTATCCATTCCAAGAAAGCCACCCTGAAAAATATTTCGTCCCTCTTCATCTTTCTTATTAACCCACCAGGTAAAATTCAGCATAAGCTTGTGAAAAATCCTTTCAAGGAAATCAATATCACCTTTACCGCTTTGCTTTTCGTCAATCTTGTAAACACGCCAAACAGCCCACGCATGAACAGGAGGATTCACATCACCAAAATCCCACTCATAAGCAGGAAGCTGCCCGTTAGGATGCATATACCATTCTTTTGTAAATAAGAGCAGTTGTTCTTTTGCAAATTCCGGGTCAATTAACGCAAGAGGAATGCAATGGAATGCTGCATCCCATGTTGCATACCACGGATATTCCCATTTATCAGGCATTGAAATTATATCTGCATTATCAAGATGAAACCATTCACAATTTCTTCCATTCAATCTTTCGGATGAAGGTTTGGGTTGAGAAGGATCGCCATTGATCCATTGAGAATTGTTGTAATAATAAAATTGCTTATTCCAGAGCATTCCTGCAAAAGCCTGTCGCTGTATATTTCTTTCATCAATACTCTCTATATCTTTTTGAATCTCTGAATAGAATTCATCGGCTTCTTTTATTTTTTCACTGATTAGCTGTTCAAAGTTTTCAAAAGGTGATTGCTGTTTTTTATTAATCAACCTTAATCTAACTTCAAATGATTTGCCTCCCGGGATTGATTTCACATAATTTAGAGCTGCTTTAGTTCCATTTTTACTTATGGCATTTTTGTTCCCATTAATGATAAATTCATTCACTCCATCTTTAAAGTAACCTTCTTTATTTGTACCATATAATCTTTTTACATTCGTTTCATTATCGCAGAAAAGAACTTCCGGCTTATCATCATAGTAAAGAAAATACTCTCCAAATTTTTTATGATTTATTCTAAGGATTCCTTTCCCTTCAGGATTTATTTCAGGTTTGTAATTGTTATATCCCCATGCCCAGGTATTTCTAAACCATAGTTGAGGAATGATGTTAAGAAGTGTTTTTTGATTTCCCCTATTGTAAGCAGTTATTTTGATAAGAATATCTTCCCGATCGGCTTTTGCATATTCAATAAAGATGTCAAAGTATTTATCATCATCGAAAATACCTGTATCAATTAATTCATATTCAGGTTCAAATCTATTTCTCTTCCTATTTTCCTCCCACAATTTGTTGTAGGGAAATTCTTCCTGAGGATATTTGTAAAGAAACTTCATGTAAGAATGAGAAGGAATATTGTCCATGTAGTAAAAATATTCCTTTACATCTTCGCCATGATTTCCTTGAGGATTTGTTAAACCAAAAAAATTTTCTTTCAGGATTGGATCTATATTATTCCAGAATGCAGGTGCAAAACAAAGTAATTGTTTATCATCGCTTATGCCGGCTATTCCTTCTTCTCCCCAACGGTAAGTTTTGCTTCTCGCTTCATCGTGAGTTAAATAATTCCATGCATCGCCATTGGTACTATAATCCTCACGCACAGTTCCCCATTGCCTTTCACTAAGGTAAGGTCCCCATTTTCGCCATTTAGCAATATCTCTTAGCCTTTGTTTTTCTTTATTCATCTTTCAATCCGATTATTTCTTATAGTTTCAAATGAAAGGATAGAAGGACATAAACCTGAAATTAAATTCGTTCCAAGTTAAATAAAAATTACTTAATAGGATTGAAATGAAGAGTTGTTTATCTAAGATAAAATCAAAGTAATTATTAACTTCTTATCCAACAAATTCTCTAAATTCGAAATAGAAAAAGCCCGTTTTTATTCGCTTAACCTGCGGAGAGTCAGGGATTCGAACCCCGGAAGGACTTGCATCCTTAACGGTTTTCAAGACCGCCGCATTCAACCACTCTGCCAACTCTCCTGTTTTTTTATTTAATGCAGACACAAATATAAGGATAGTTTCAGTTTTGACAAAAGTAAAATCTTTTAATTAAAATCGATCCAATTGAAGGAACTAAAATTATTGAAGGAAGAATAGTTTTGAATAAAGAACCTGGAATTGGGTTGTTAAGCAGATAAGTTTTTCTTTTGTCTCTCTATTAATTCTGAAGTTCTCAACTGATCTTTATAAAAATTATTTGCAATAAGTTTTTCTATATCAAGTCCCGCATCTGAATTATCTTCCCATCTGCGGCAATAATAAATAGGTTCATATATTCTTCCAATTTTATAATCGCGGGAGATTGCCAATCCAACAGCATAATCTTCTCCATAACTCACATTCGGAAAATTAATTTTTCTTATTACCGGAGTATAAAAAGCACGGGGAGCTCCAAGCCCGTTTATTCTCAACGCATTGTTTCTACCATTCTCGTCAGTCCATTCTTTATGATCAATTATTCCTGGCGGAATTTGATTTAAATTAAAATCTGTTAAAATGTATGAACCTATAATCATTGCTGCTTTTTCTTTTTTGAAAGCATCCACAATTTTTTGAAGAGTGTTTTCATCTTTATAAAGATCATCGCTGTCCAGCTGGCATGAAAATTTTCCGCATAAAGTATGATGAACTGCTTCATTCCAGCAGCCGCCAATTCCAAGATCCTTTCTTTCCGGAACAAAATGAATTAATCTTTTATCATTTTTTGCAATTTTTTTCAGTAATTCGGTTGTTCCATCAGTTGAGTAGTTATCAACAACAATAACATTTAATTCAAAATCTGTTTTTTGTTTTAAAGCAGATTTAATAGCTTCTCTTATTGTTTTTATTCGATTTCTTACCGGAATAATAACAGAAGCCTCGACAGGGAAATTACTTTCATCAAAATTTATTTCTTTATTCTCTGCTTTTAGAAAAGCACCTATTTTTTTAAAATGATTAGTAACAGCCTGTTCCATTTCAATCTGCGCTTCCCTGTTTTTTGGATTCACATATTCAAATTGTTTTTCACTTTTTTCTTCAGGTTCAATCTTTTCTACACTGTAAAGAAATTCGGGTATCCTTATTAAAGAATAAGTTTGCGATATTTTTAATCTTAAATCATAAAAGCCAGCGTATTTAAAATCCATATTAAAAGATTCAACAATTTTTTTTAAAGCTTCTGTTCTTATAAAAAGTAAATGACCAAAATCAAAATCGTCACGCACGCTTCCAAACTGGTAATCAATTAAAGGATACGGAAAGATTTTCTCATTCCTTAGTTCAGTATAATCAGAATAGAGTATTCCAGCGTTTGTGGTTTCAGCAATATTCAAAAATCTTTGCAGTCCAAATTGCTTAAGATTTATTTGTGCATCTTCAATTTGTATTAAAATAAATTCTGAAGAAGTATTAGAAGCAATAACTCTGATTGTTTCCGTGCTGTAATAATTTTTTGTGATGATTGTCCGGCAGCCTTCAATTTCTTTTTGATTCTTATTTGAAAGCAGAAAAATATTATCAACCAAATCTGAACTGCGAAGCTGACTGATTAATTTCCCCTTTAATGATTCAACATAAGGGAGAAATGCTGTTATCTTTTTGTTCATAATTCTTTTAATAAAAGAAATCTATTATTTCGATTGTGTAGGAGGTGAAGTCGATTTTTTACCATACTCAGGATCGAGCGGAATAAATTTAGTTAAAATAAATCCCGGTATAGTTGCAACACAAACCCAGATAAAAAATAGTTGATAGCCAATATTTTCCTGAATCCATCCGCTGAACATTCCTGGTATCATCATTCCCAAAGCCATAAAACCAGTAGCAATTGCATAATGAGATGTTTTGTGTTCACCATCTGAAACATAAATTAAATAAAACATTAAAGCAGTAAAGCCCAACCCATATCCAAATTGTTCTATTGCTACCATTATATTAATTATAAAAAAATTATCCGGTTGATAATAAGATAAATAAACATAAGCGAGATCCGGGACGTTAATTGCCGCAACCATCCACCACATCCAATACTTTAAACCATCTCTTGCACAAAGAAATCCGCCGAGTATTCCTCCGAGAGTTAATGCAATTATTCCAATAGTACCGTATACAAAGCCAATTTGTTCAGTTGACAGGCCAAGCCCGCCAACACTTTTTGAATCAAGCAGAAACGGAGCGGCTAACTTTGTTAATTGTGCTTCACCAAGTCGGTAGAAAAGAATAAACGCAAGTATTATAAATATTTTTTTCTTTTTGAAGAAAAGAATAAAAGTTTTAATAAATTCTTCAAAAAAACCGGAGGAACTTTTTTTTGCAGCAACATCATTTAAAGGATAGGGAAGTATTATTTTATGATATATAAAAAACAGAACAAATAATCCTGCAAGAATAAAAAAAGTAATCATCCACGCAAAAGGAATTTTATCCGGATCATTTCCCTCGAGAAATCCTGCAACCATAATCAACAATCCTTGTCCCGTTATCATTGATAACCGGTAGAATGTTGATCTTATTCCTACAAACCATGCCTGGTGATGCTTCGAGAGCCCAAGCATATAAAAACCATCAACAGCTATATCGTGTGTAGCAGAACTGAAAGCCAGCAGCCATAAAAAAGCAAGGGTATATTGCAGAAAGCCTGATGTGGGAATTGTAAGAGCAACGCCTGCTAATCCTCCTCCGATTAAAAGCTGGGTAATGATTATCCATAATCTTTTTGTTTTGAGAAGATCAACAACAGGACTCCATAAAGGTTTTATAACCCAGGGGAGATAAAGCCAGCTTGTATAAAGTGCAATCTCAGTATTTGAAATTCCCATTCGCTTGTACATAATAACCGATACTGTCATAACAACTACATAAGGGAGTCCTTCCGCTAAGTAGAGAGATGGAACCCAGAACCAGGGATTTCGTGCAGAAGGTTTAGCTTGAGGCATATTTTAATTTAATTGAAAGAATATCCGGAATAATTTTTCAAAAGATATGAAAAATCATTTAGATTAGGAAAAATAAAAAAGCCGGTTTAAGCCGGCTTTAAGGGAGATGGATAGTAAGTATGTTGGTTATAAATTCTGATTTTATAAATACAAACTCTTTGCCAAAGATTTCATTCGCTTTTAATTGTCTTTTATAAACTTATATTTTGTTTAGTGTATCAATGAAATACAAATCTTAGTTATGGAACATTTTAATCTTGCAATTGAAGGAATTGAGATTTAATTTCTTTACAGAAAGAGATTTAATTTATATGATTCTTTTAGCTACAATCCTATTATTAGTAAACGTATCGCTGGCTTCAGAAAATAAATCAACTGAGGATTACCAGTTTCGCCAGTTTACAATAAAAGAAGGATTATCCCAGAGTGCAGTTCTTTCAATCATTCAGGATAAAAAAGGTTTTATGTGGTTTGGAACTGCAAACGGGCTTAACCGCTTCGATGGATATAATTTTATTACTTATGTTCATAAACCCGGCGAAGCAACATCAATTTCCGATAACGTGGTAACTTCAATATTTGAAGATAAGGAAGGTTATTTATGGCTTGGTACTGTAAAAGGTATTCTAAATAAGTTTGACCGTAAAACGGAAACCTTTGAATATTTTTATCCTGATAGTAGTTCCAAAATAAAAACAAATTTTACAGAAATATTTACAAAGTACCCGGTTTCTTTTATCAGAAACGATAATATTTCTATAACATCAATAGCAGAAGATAAAAACGGGAACTTCTGGATTGGAACATGGGGCAATGGGTTATACAGGTTTGATAAAAAAATAAAAAAATTTGAACACTTTTTTCATGATCCCAAAAACCAGGTGAGCCTGAGCAATAACAGAGTTACTAAAATCATCGTAGATAATAAATCAGTAATGTGGGTGGGAACTTTTGGCGGAGGGTTAAACCGGGTTGCAAAAATTCAGGATGAGAAAAGTGAGATAAAATATCGTTATGGCTTTATCAATTATAAATCAAATGAAAATAAATTTAGTTTAAGCAGCAACTTTGTATTGTCAATCTTTGAAGATAAAAGTAACAATACCTGGATTGGAACTTATGAAGGTGGATTAAATAAGCTAACGGATTCTCAAAAATTTTCTAAAATAAAGGAAACAAAATTTATCCGGTATTTCTCCGGTAATGATTCAACTATATTCCCATACAAAACTATTGTCACGATAGTTGATGGAGATGAAAACAATATCTGGCTTGGAACTCTAGGTGGAGGCCTTGTAAAGTTTAATCCTGTTACAAATTCAATTTTAAATTTTAAACATAACCCGATGGATGCAAATTCAATATCGGATAATGATGTATTAATTCTTAAAAGAGACAGATCGGGAATATTATGGATAGGAACTTCCTTGGGTAATGGAATTAATCAACTTCAGATTAACAGGAAAAAATTCAATCACATAAAAAATTTACCGGGTGATAAAAACAGCCTTTCAGATAACGTTGTATGGACTATTACGGAAGATAAGGAAGGCTACATCTGGATAGGCACTTATAGAGGGGGATTAAACAGGTACGATAAAAAAATGAAGGAAATCATTTCATTTGAACGTAATAAAAATGATCCAAACAGTATCCCCGATAATCATATACGTTCACTCGAAGTAGATAAGCACAATAACTTATGGGTAGGATGTTATGAGGGTGGATTGAGTATGTATAATGATGAAACAAAAGATTTTATTCATTCAGATAAAATTGGTATTAATGAAAAAACATTAGGCTCCAATCAGATAACGGATATCTATATTGAAAATGATTCCATATTCTGGATTGCAGCTTACGGTGGTGGTTTAACAAAATTTGTTTTCAATTCAAAAAATAAATTAAAGCTAAAACGATATGTGCATGATCCGAATAACAATTCAAGCTTAAGTGATGACAGGACATATACAATTTTTGAAGACAAAGCCGGAACTTTATGGATTGGAACTTTCGGAGGCGGCTTGAATAAATTTGACAAAAGAACAGAAAAATTTACAAACTTTAGAAATGCACCGGATGATCCATTCAGCATTAGCGAGGACAGAGTGATTAATATTTTTGAAGACAGCGAAGGAATTATCTGGATTGGTACATATGGTGGAGGATTAAATAAGTTTGACAGAGAATTAAACAGGTTCATAAGGATTACGGAGGATGAAGGATTAACAAGCTATGTTGTTTATGGTATCCTGGAAGACGAGCATAAAAATTTATGGATGAGCACTAATAATGGAATTTTTAAATACAGCCGGGATGAAAAAATATTTACACAATATGATCTTTCAGATGGAGTTCAAAGCTTAGAATTCAGTGGCGGGGCATATTATAAAACCAGAGATGGTGAAATGTATTTTGGAGGTATAAATGGCGTTAACAGTTTTTATCCAGATAGTATTAAGTACATTTCTTATATCCCCAACATTGTGATAAGTTCTTTAAAGGTATTAAATAATCCTGTTAAAGGGGAAAGAAAAGAAATTGAACTTTCTCATACAGAAAATTTTTTCTCATTTGAATTTGCTTCTCTTGATTATTCAAACCCGGAGGATTGCCGATATGCATATATGTTAGAAGGTTTCGATGAAGAATGGAGAAATACCGATGCTAAGCAAAGAGTTGCAATGTACACAAATCTCCCTTCAGGTGATTATGTTTTTAAGGTTATTGGATCAAACAGTGATGGAATCTGGAATTATGAGGGAGTTACTATAAAACTTTCAATCCTTCCTCCTTTCTGGCAAACATGGTGGTTTATTACAGGATGTATAATGCTGTTCTTATTAGGAATTTATTTTATAAGCACACTCCGGATTAGAAGTCTACTTACTATCGAAAAACTTAAAACAAAACTTGCGGCAGATCTTCATGATAATGTAGGTTCCGGTTTGACGGAAATATCTATCCTGAGCGAATTAGTATCGAGAGAACTCCATAATGGTTCAAGTAATGTTTCTCAGAACCTGAAATCAATCAGTGAAACATCCAGATATTTAATTGATAATATGAGTGATATTGTTTGGGTTGTTAATCCAAGAAGAGATTCGCTTCATGATCTTATTATCAGGCTTAAAGATTCCTACAATGATGTTCTTGCCTACAAAGGTATTTTATTGAAGACCACAAATCTTGATAAGCTTGAAAACATTAAACTTCCGATGGAATACAGGCAAAATCTTTACCTGATATTTAAAGAAGGAATAAATAATTCATTAAAGCATAGTAAATCAATCAAATCTTCCTTGAAGTAAATATAAGGGGCGATGTTCTTGAAATGGTTTTGAAAGATAATGGAATTGGTATTGGAAATAATGGAAACACTTTGGGAAATGGTTTAAGAAATATGCAAGAAAGGGCGCGTATCATCGGTGGAAAACTGAAATGGAGATCTGTTCCAAACTCCGGTACCAATATTTCATTTATTGGTAAGATTGATAATACAAATAAAGTATTATACTCAGTTAAAAGATTTCTGAATGTTTCAAATTGATTAGTGCAAATTTAAATTCCTTTAGCTTATCCTTTATATAAATTATAATTAAATACTTGTTAGATATTTTTATGATAAATGTAGCAATTGTTGAAGATAATAACACAATAAGAGAAGGACTTGCAGCATTAATAAGCGGAACCCCCGGTTATAATTGTACGAGTGCTTATCCGGATTGCGAAAAATTTCTTACCAATCTTCCCAAAATAAATATTGATGTTGTTCTTATGGATATTGGACTCCCGGGAATAAATGGTATTGAAGGAGTAAAAAAAGCGAAGAAAATAAATCCTGCACTTAATATTCTTATGCTTACAGTTTATGAAGAAAGCAATGTTGTATTTGAAGCTTTATGTGCAGGAGCTTGCGGCTATCTTGTAAAAAAAACACCTCCAAGCAGACTTCTTGAAGCGATAAAGGATATTTGTGAAGGCGGCTCCCCAATGAGTTCTCATATTGCCAGACAAATAATTTCAGTATTTCATCAAAAGAAAAATTTAAATGGCCATAGTGCAGATTACGAATTAACTCAACGGGAAAAAGAAGTATTAAACCATCTTGCTGATGGATATAATTACCAGGAGATTGCAAATAAAATATTTATTAGCGTAGATACTGTAAGACATCATATAAGAAATATCTATAAAAAACTTCACGTCCATTCGCAATCAGAAGCGGTGGCAAAAGCAATTCGTAAAGGCTCTAATTCCTACCTATACTGCACAAATATGCAGGTTGTTCAATCTTTAAAGGTTAGTTTTCCAAATAATTACACATTTATGCTGTTGTTAACAAAATGATTATGTATTAATTACAATCAGGCAGCGGTAAGAATTTTATTTACAAACAAAATAACCTTAAGGAGGAAACAATGGAGAACTTAAATCTGAAAGAGCAGAACAGTAACCCCCTTGCTGACCTCATTAGTAATGAAGTTTATGAAACTTTAATAAACCGCGGTCTCATAAATGAAACTTCTGTAAGGGACAGGGAAATAAGAAAGCGGTTCAAACTAATGCGGGCTGATAAAATGAGTGCTGGTGATGCGATAGATGCTTTGCGGGAAGAATATCCATATTTGCAGTTTGATACCATAAGAAAGATTGTTTACAATTCCCCAAAGAAAAATTAAAATTGCTCTCCTAAATGTTGAACTGACTCAATCTCACTTCCTCTTTTCTGAGTAAGACCGCCCGCGTAAGAAAGGAAAGGAGGTTTGGGATTGAGTTAGACTAAAACTCAAACCAGATTATTTAAAATAAAAAAAGACATTCCAAAGAATGTCTTTTTGATTGAATATTTTATTAACCTAAATAAGCTTTAAGGTTTTTTGTTTTGGGAGCGTGCCTTAAAGTTCTGATTGCTTTTTCTTTTATTTGTCTCACTCGTTCTCGGGTAAGATTAAATTTTTCACCTATTTCTTCAAGAGTTGCAGATCGTTCACTATTGATTCCAAAATATAATCTTAATACATCTGCTTCTTTTTCAGAAAGAGTTGATAAAACATTCTGAACTTCATTTTTTAAAGATTCACCCATTAAAGAAATATCCGGTGCCGGCTGCTCTTCATTAACCATAACATCAAGAAGATTGTTTTTATTATCATCTCCATTTTGAAATGGCGCATCAACGGAAATATGTCTTCCATAAAGCTGGAGAGAGTTTGCAACATCTTCAACATCCATGTCAAGTTCCTGGGCTAATTCCTGAGCATTTGGTTTTCTTTCATATTCCTGTTCAAGTTTGCTGTATGCTTTACCAATTTTATTAAGTTCTCCAACCCTGTTTAATGGTAAGCGAACCATTCTTGATTGTTCAGCAATAGCCTGCATAATTGATTGTCTGATCCACCAAACTGCATAGGAAATGAATTTAAATCCTCTGGTTTCGTCAAATCTTTTTGCTGCTTTTATAAGACCAAGATTTCCTTCATTTATAAGATCACCCAATGATAATCCTTGGTTCTGAAATTGCTTAGCAACACTAACCACAAACCTAAGATTTGCTTTTGTAAGAGTTTCAAGAGCAGTCTGATCTCCTCTTTTTATTCTTATCGCAAGTTCTATTTCCTGATCCGGAGTTAACAGATCAACTTTCCCTATTTCCTGCAAATACTTATCTAAGGATTTACTTTCCCGGCTTGTGAACTGCTTGGTTATCTTCAATTTACATCACTCCTGATTGTTATTTTAATTTTTCATGGTTTTTCTGAAAAGTCATTTTTTTACAAAAAGTTAACTTTGAACATACAAAATCTATCCTCAAAAGTTAAGTCAAAAAGTAATCGCATAGTTACTATCTTCCACATTGTTAGATGCTTTTTTCAACTTAAAGTTGTAAAGAAAAGCAAACTTTTAAAATCTTTTTCTTTTACTCCTTAAAAACCCAATATTGGGGGAAAATTATTCTATATACCTATTAATTACCCTATTAACGGCTGCTTCACAAACTTTACAATAAGGTTTTTTACCTTTGGAAAACATTAAACAATCAATCATTGGTCTGTAAAGTCCTTTGAAAAGATATCCGGCTCCTTCAAAAACTCCGATTTTGTCCCAATATTTACTACTTTTCAAAAAATTATCAACTTCTTCAGAATGAAGTCTGTCTTTTAAATTATAATCTTCTTCTGCCTTATTGATGCTATCAGAAGCAAATTTGTTCCTTTTTAATTTAGCGATATTCTCATTTAAATATCGTCTTTCTCCCTGCCATTTAAGATCCATACTATCGAATTGTGTTTTCTCCCACAAAGTTGGAATTTCTATTCCATCCGAAACAGATTTTTTCCATTTAAATTCATTTGGGTTTACAAGAGCTGTAAGATTTGGTTCAACAGGTTCTATATCAATTTTGTAAAAATCATTGTATGCTACATCTGAAGTGTAATATTCATCTGCCAGTCCAGCAAATGAATGCCCGAATTCATGAAGGAAAAGATATTCAAACCACTGATTATCTGATGTTAATGTACAGAAAACGTTATAGATTCCTCCTCCTCCATAACGATTATGATTTACAATAATTACAATTGCATCATAAGGAACATTTGCAGCAACATCTCTCATAATTTTATTTTCTTCTGTTAAGAGATATCTTTCCGAACCGAGTGAATAAAAAGTTGTTCCTAATGCAGTGTTCTTATAAATGTCAGCACCCGGTTCATCAGAACCGCTTTCTTCTGAAGGTTTCAGAACTCCATAAAAATTAAATTTTTCTTTGTTGGATTTATATGGTTCTATTTCGAATAATGTCTTAACAAGCCTGTTAAAATCTTTCTCAAACTTTGCAGTTTCATTATTAGTATATCCATCTCCCAGAATTGCTATATCAACCTGTGAATGAGGATCTTTATTGTCTTTATGTTTTATAATCCTGACTGAGCTATCAAAAACTTTTTCCTTAACGATATAAATATCATCCGGATTAATTTCAGTATTAAATATTTCATACAAGTTATTTTTCTTATCTCTTCTTTCAATTGAGAATTTAATTTTCTTTTTAGGATACGGAATTAATGCTGATTCATGGTAAGATTTCTTAATCCCATTTGCAGCTTCACTACTTGTTTGATACTCACCGAAGTAAGTATCAAATCCTTTTGAATAAATTAATTTGCCTGATTCCGAATCATAAATTTTTACATAATATTTACCATTGTTAAGATTATCTGTTAAGTTTGTAATGCTTCCGGCCCAAGTGCCATACCTGTAAATCTTATCTAAGCTTATCATTTCAAATTCAGAATCCCCGGTATGATGATAATCAATTCTCATTGCCTCATCTGAAAAATAATTATTAAAAGATATTTGAGATATACCCTTATTAATGAATAAAAATGAAATGATAAAAACGAGAAAAGAAGATTTCATAAATTTTCCTTTAATAATTTTAATTAAAAAAATTTAGCTGCCCGCTTTGAACAATTGAATCGAAAGAAAGATCTAATAATACAAGAATGGAATCCGCAATTGGCTTAAGCTGCTTATCTATATAATGCTGGTAATCAATATCTTTTGGATTGAGCTCAACAGGTACTGGTCCCCCTTTAGTAATAACATAATAAACTACATTGCCGATATCACTTAACATTTTTGCTGCACGAACTTGCGGAGGAATATTCTTAACATATTCCTCAACATCTTTTCTTAATCTTTTTCTATAAACAAGCTTCTCATCAAATTCACCTTTGTAAATCTTATCAACAAAATCATTCATCCATTTTGAAATTTCCTGGTTATAAAGAACTCTTTTATAAAGTTCAACCTGGAATTCCTTTGCAAGTCTTGTCCAATCCGATCTGACAAATTCCATCCCCACAAACTCAAGGTTTTCATCACCATTAACAACCACAAGACCGGCATATCTTTTCTTAGCTCCGGTTTCTGCACCTCTTGCAGGAGTAATAATAAATTTCCTATAAAACTTTTCAAACTCCAGTTCAAGATGTGAAGTAACTTCAAACTCTTTTTTTAATCTTGATTTCCAATATTGATTAAGCTCCTTAGCAAGTTTTTCACCATTATTTGAACCATCGCCTTCAACAGATTTTAACCTGATGAATAATGAATCAGTATCTCCATAGACAACTTCATAATCCAGCGATTCAAGATATTTTTTGCTTTGAAGTAAAAGCCATTGCCCGGTTGAAGTAATTGCGGATGGAAGCTGCGGGTGATAAAAGCGGCACCCGGTTGATCCCATTACACCATAAAAACTGTTCATTAGAATTTTAATTGCCTGGGAAAGAGGCTTCTCTCCATCTTTAATTGCCTTTGCTCTCTGTTTCATTAAGTGATTAATAAAATCAGGAAGGAAATGTTCTGTTGATGAAAATTTATACCCTCCCGGAGTCGTTATTGGATTTAAATCAGACATCAATCGGGAATATGGATCTATCTTGAATGTCTGGATTATTGATGGATACAGACTTTTAAAATCCATAAGAACAACATTATCATAAATTCCTGGTTTGGGATCCAGAACATATCCGCCTGCAGAATGTTCAGTTGCAGCAATATCTTTAATATTTGGGGCAACAAGTTTTTTCTTGTGAATCTTCGGCAACAAGAAATGATCGAAAGCAGCAGACATCATTCCCAACCTGTCCATCAACATTCCCGATAATTGTGTTCTCTTTACAGACATTTCAATCAGTCCTGTTTTTTTGAATATTTCAAATACAAGAATCGTATCCTGCAAATTATATTCAGCAAGCTTCAGTTTATCTTCCTTAAATAGTCTTTCTATTTCTGCTACTTTATTTTGTTCAGAAGAAATAGTTTTACCTTTACCAAGAAGTTCCTGTGCAACTGTTTCAAGTTTGTAATCTTCAAATGTGTGAAAAGACATTCTTAAAGATGAAGGGCCATCAAGCACTATTCTGCCGGGTATATCTACAAAATAATTACCCTGTTTTCTTTTGCGTAAAGTAACTCTTCCATTTCCTCTTGCAATATCAAAAGGTATTACAAATTCTTTACATTTATTTTCAAGAAAGAGCAAATCAAATCCAACGACATGCCAGCCAATAATTATATCCGGATCAGCTTCTCTAAACCATAAAATAAATTTTTGAAGAAGTTCTTTTTGAGATATAAAATAATCAACACCTGCACTATTTTCTTGTTCATCTGAAAGCATAAATACTTTTTTAGTCTCTTCATCTTTCTTCTTTAAAAAGATTGCTATTGAGTAGAGATCATTATTCTTTTCACCTGTTTCTATATCAAGCGAAGCGATTGTAAAACAGGGTGTTACATTTGCCGGCTTTATTTTAGGATTTATAAACGAAAGCATCTTACCATTATTTTCTGCATTTCCCGTAACATTCATTTGGGCATTTATGGATTTTTCCATCAGGTATCTTCTTGCAGGATCAATATCTGATTCGTAAGTCTTAATATTTTTTGAGCTTAAAATTTCCTCAGCAGTTTTAAGATCCCTTTGCGTATTAAAGTAAACAGCATCAACAATGTTTCCGGAAAAATCTTTCATATCCACTTTTTTTCTTTTAAAAGGAACATTAAGATGACTTAGATTTGCATCCTTGCTTACAAAAAAAACCGGCTTATTATTTTCCACTATAATTTCTACTGAACCGTTCTGCGAGGCACAAAAAAATCTCAGGATGTTTTTTCCGTTAACATCCTGCCATTCATTTGTTAATATGAAAACTTCTTCGGTTACAATAGCCATTTTAGATAAAATTAATATTGTCCTATATTAACATAGCTTTAAATAAAGGCTTAATAAATTATAATTTTTCAAAAAATCATAAAAAACAATATGAAAAAGAAAACTCATTTTCTACTCATTATTTTTATAGCTTTATTTAATCCTGAACTATTCCCACAAGTTAATTTTACTGGTTATGGTTCAACAGGTTTACAGTTCTATGAAAGACAATTAACTTTTGGTGCATCACAGGAAGTTTACTTTGAAGGAAAATTCCAGGCTGACATAAAAGTAAATAAAGACATTGAAGCACAACTGGACTTCAGAGGAAATTCAACTGACCGAAACGTTGTCCTGAGAGAATTCTCAGCAAAGTTTGAATACTGGGATAGAATGAAAGTTGAAGTCGGCAATATTAAACAACCTTTTGGGACAGAACAAATAGTAAGCAATGAATATCTTGAACTTGTTGATGAAAGTTTTATTCATGAACAAGTTTCTGATTTTGGCTATGCTGAAAGATCAGTAAGCATTATGTTATACAGCAAGTACAAAGATGAGTTTAAAGATTTTCCTTTTTCATATTACTTTTCATTATTTAAAAATAATTCAGCTACCTCAGGTGTTTATACAAGATTAAGTTATCACAACAATGATTTTATATATTCTATCAATTATACTTTTCATTCCATAGGTGGCGATTATCCTGTTAAAGCAAATGCTTTTTGTGGAGATATAACTTTTAATCCAAAGAATACAAGAATAAGCCTTGAAGCTTTTTATGTTAAGAATAACGAGCTGGTTCTTCAGCAGGTAATGTTAAATGGTGACCAGAATATTTATGCGGCAGGTGCAAAATTACTTGCAGCAAAAATATTTGATATTGATGGAAAAATTGTAAAAGGTCTGGAACCAATAATTCTGTTTGGTTATTTTGCCCCGGACTTTTCAGAAAGCGAATTTCACACCTTACAAATTGTTCCCGGGTTTAATATCTATTTCCATGATGATGTAAGGCTAAGATTAAATTACAGCAAATTATTAACGAAGAATTTGTTTAATACTAAGTATAGCTCTACAAACTCTGTAGGAACATTCGAATTACAAATAAGATTTTAATCATGAATAAATTAATACTTTTAACATTAATTGTTCCATTGTTCCTTGCGGGATGCGATATTAATAATAATAATCCTGCAGATGACATAAACTCCATTTATCTTTTTCATACTTTTATAAGACAAGAAAATCTATCCGAACTCCTTTCAAACAGGCTTACAGATTTTTCCGTACCAGTTGGAATTAAATTTGGAGATAAAGACTATAATGGAATGATTGAAGCTCAGGGTTCCGGTTCAAAATATCTTCCCAAGTGGTCTTACGAAATTGAACTTGACGATGAAATTATGAACCTTGATAATTTTAACCTGAGTGCACAAGTTGGTGATCCTTCTATGCTTAGAACAATGCTTGCTTCTTTTGCTTACAGGCAGATGGGTTTTGATGTATTTGATTCAGACTTTGCTTTCCTTAAAATAAATAATGAGAATAAAGGATTATACTATGTTGTTGAAAGAGTAGAAGAAGATTTTTTTAACAGGAGAAATATTCCGGTCTTTGAAGTTATAAATACTCAGTTTGGCGCAAGTTTTACTTTTAATAACAACAACAATATCTATGAGTATTTTGAAAAAGAAATTAATGATGATGATAATCTTTTTTATTTCGGGAAATTAATTCATGCTCTTGATACTGTTAACCAGGAAAATATTCTTACTAAACTTTCAGAACTTTTAGATATTGAATCCTATCTTAAATATCATGCCGTTTCTACAATAATTGCAGCGGCAGATGGCTTCAGAAATAATATAATATTTTACAAACGGAATCCTGAAGGTCCTTATGAAACTTTACCCTGGGATTTTGATGCTACATTTAATACAGGGTTTAATAGTATTTTTTATGGTGATAATGAGATTATTATAAAGCTTATGCAGAATGATTCCTGCTTTAGCATTTATAAACAGCACTACACTTTCTTTCTGGAAAATATTTTTTTGCCCGATGTATTTGATACGTTAATAAATCAGACTGTTCAAAAAATTAAAGACGGATATAATCTCGACCCTTACCTGGGTGAAGCAGGATTTAATCTGGATATCGAATCAGACAAACTGAAGAAGTTCATTTCTGAAAGAAGACAGTTGCTAATCAGCAACTTGAACAATTTCAGAAGGCCTTAACATTAACCTGACTGTTAGTTATTGAAACATCTTTAGCCGCAAAACCACAGTTCATGTAATATTTCCTTTATAAAAAAACAATTACTTACACAATTATCAAGTATTAATTACTTGAAAAAAAAGGAATATTTACTAAAGTTTTTTCTAATGAATAATTTGTAAGATTCCCCGCCGTGCCAAAAGAAAATTTTTACCGCACTATTTCAAACATTCTGGCATATAAAATGATTTTATATAAAATGTAAATGCAGCAGCAGATACTTTAAGCTGTTTCATACTGATAATAAACTGATTTATAAACTTTAAATATGAAATGTGTTTAAGATGAGACCTAAAATACTTATTGCAGAGAATGAAAATATTGCTGCAATTAATATCAAGAATTCCTTGCACAGGATGGGATACGTTATACTTGATATAGTTGGATCGGGAGAAGAAGTAATACGTAAAGTAAAAGAAGAAAAACCTGACCTGATATTAATGAACATATCGCTTGATGGTGCCCTTGATGGAATTGAAACAGCAGAAATTCTTTCTGCAAAATATGATATCCCGGTAATTTATCTTACCGAATTAAATGACAGGGAAGTTCTCCAGAGAGCTAAGATAACAGAACCTTATGGCTATTTGGTAAAACCATTTGACTCAAGAGAAATTGAAATTGCAATTGAAATGGCTTTCATACAGAGAGGTGTTTCATTTGAAGTTTCCGAAGCTCCGCACTTTCCTTTAATATTTACAAATTGAATTATAAGTTCACTTCCAAAAGTTGTATCCTCGAAATGTCATTCCCACCCTGATTTTCATCGGGGTAAACTTCAGTGGGAATCTATTTTGTTTGAAACTTTTAGAGATTCCCGTTTTCACGGGAATGACTTTTTCGGAATGTACACACTTATTAAAAAATAATCTGCTTGAATTTTTCTACCGGTAATTATTTTTTCTTCATTACTTGTTTCTTCTTCATTTAAAAATTAGTTTTACAAAAAATTTTTTCTGATTTTTATTTGTTTAGCAATACGAGGAAACCATGAATGAAGAAAATTATAACACTGTTAACTCTCTCCCCGAAAAAATGGATGAAATTATAAACCAGCTTCAGAATGATATTTTAATAACAGGCGCTTTGATAAATAATAGAGAGTTTTATAATGATTTCGACTCGGTATTAAGCGACCTTAACCAATTAGTATCCGGAAATGAAGAGACTCATCAGAAGTTTGTTCAAATCTCGATGTTTTAACTGAATATTAATTTGCTTAGAAGGTTTTGAAGTTTCATCGTAATCTGTCCGGGCTTTCCATCTTTAACTTTCCAATTATTAACCTGAACAAGCGGAGTAATTTCGGAAATTGTTCCAAGAACCATCATCTTCATCAAAAGATTTTAATTCATCTGCTTTAATTTCTGTTACGATTGCCGTTATATTATTCTCTTTACAAATTTCAAGAATTACTTTTCTCGTAACTCCATCAAGAATAAGATTGGAAAGAGGCGGTGTAAATAATTTCCCATCTTTAACGGCACAAAAGCTTGTATGAGTTCCTTCGGTTATGTAACCGTTTCTTACAAGAACAGCTTCAACTGCATTATTCTCAAATGCTTTTTGCTTTGCAAGGACATTTGCAAGAAGCATTGTTGATTTTATATCGCATCTCATCCATCTCACATCTTCTTCAAGAATTATTTTAACCCCGTTTTTAAGTTCATTTTCCTTTCTTATGAAAGGAGTAACTGAAAGAAAAAAAGTTGGTTTTGTGTTTGGAGGAAAGTTATGCTGACGTGGGAAATAATTTCCACGGGTAATCTGAAGGTAAACGAGAAGATGATCCGCACCAAAATTATTTACTTTAACCAATTCGTTTATTGCTTTTTCAATTTCATCAAAATCGGTAAAATCTATTCTTGATGAAGCAAGACTTTTCTTTAATCTTTCAATATGATCTTCTAGCCTGAAGAGTTTTCCTTT
>CAYNUV010000004.1:0-22475 GCA_964400245.1 uncultured Ignavibacteriaceae bacterium | reverse complement strand
ATTCAGGAGCAGTTTTATTTATCTCTAAAGAAGGTAAGATATGCAGATATCTTTTCCCCGGTTATTCTGATTCCAAAGGATATAATATTATGCCTTTTGATTTTAAAATGGCTATTGCTGAAGCATCTGAAGGAAGAGAAACTCCAACAATTGCAAGGATGCTTCAGTTTTGTTTTAAATATGATCCTGAAGGTAAAACTTATGTTTTAAACGCTACCAGAATTTTTGGAGCAGGAATAATATTAATGGCGATTGTGTTTGTTTTATTCATTACAATAAAACCAAAGAAAGTTAAAAAAGATTCTTTAGGTGAAAAGCAGCAAGAGGTTTAATAATGTCCAGTGATACAATAGCAGTTGAACATAACGGCAAAGAACCAAGTTACCTTGAATATAAAGGTCGGGGAAGAGGACTAAAATCATGGATAACTTCTACAGACCATAAAAGAATAGGAATACTTTATCTTGTTTCTCTTCTCATCTTTTACGCTGCAGGAGTAATTTTTGGTTTCTTAATGAGACTTGAACTCATTGCCCCCGGAAGAACAATAATGGATGCTCAGACTTACAACCAGATTTTTACACTTCATGGTGTAATAATGATTTTCCTGTTTGTAATTCCCGGTATCCCTGCAGTCTTCGGAAACTTCTTTCTGCCAATTCTTATTGGTGCTAAAGATGTTGCTTTCCCAAGGCTTAATCTTTTCTCCTGGTACTTATTTGCGTTGGGTGGAATAATAGCCATACTTTCAATTACACTTCCTGGTGGATCTGCAGATACAGGATGGACTTTTTATATTCCTTATAGTGTTCGTTCAGGTACAAATGTTACTTATACTTTATTTGCAGCATTTATACTTGGCTTCTCTTCAATCCTTACAGGATTAAATTTTGTAACAACCATTCACAGGATGAGAGCACCGGGAATGACCTGGTTTAAAATGCCGCTCTCAATCTGGTCGCTTTATTCAACTGCATGGGTTCAGGTTCTTGCAACTCCGATTATTGGTATTACTCTTTTACTCGTTGCAGTTGAAAGATGGTTTGGTGTAGGTTTATTTGATCCGGCACTTGGAGGTGATCCGGTTCTTTATCAGCATTTATTCTGGATATATTCTCATCCCGCAGTTTATATAATGATTTTACCTGCAATGGGAGTTGTCTCTGAAGTAATTCCTGTCTTTGCAAGAAGAACAATTTTTGGTTATAAATTCATTGCTTTCTCTTCAATCGGGATTGCTTTGTTTGGTTCTCTTGTTTGGGCTCATCATATGTTTACAGCAGGAATGAGCGAAACCGGACAGTTCGTTTTTTCAATATTAACTTTTCTTGTGGCCATACCTAGTGCAATAAAAGTTTTTAACTGGACGGCAACTCTTTATAAAGGTTCAATTGATCTTGCCCCTCCGTTGTTGTATGCACTTGGTTTCATTTTTCTTTTTTCAATAGGTGGCTTTACAGGATTGTTCCAGGGAACTCTCGCAGTTAACATGCAGATTCATGATACTTCTTTCATTGTTGCGCATTTCCACTATGTAATGTTTGGCGGAACTGGTTTTGGAATTTTTACAGCAATGCATTACTGGCTGCCAAAAATGTTTGGCAGAATGTACAATCATAAAACTGCAAAAACAGCTTTCTGGTTTTTATTTGTAGGATTTAACACACTCTATTTCCCGATGTTCATAATGGGATGGATGGGAATGCCGAGAAGGTATTATGATTATTTACCTGAATATCATATTTATCATTTAATCTCAACAATCGGTTCCTGGATTTTGATTACGGGATTGATAATTATGTTTACTAATCTTATAAGATCTTTTAAGAATGGAAAACTAATAACCGAACAGAATATCTGGGGTGGAGAAACACTTGAATGGCAGGTTCCAACACCTCCACCGCTGGAAAACTTTGAGCATATTCCTACAATAACTGAGAGCCCTTATGAATATAAGCAGAATGATGAACCTCATTTGGAGGAAAGAAAGTGAGTACCCAAGAACACGCTGTTGGTCATGTTCATCGGGATGATATTGCTTCCCGGATGGGGATGTGGTTATTCCTCTTTACTGAACTTATTCTTTTTGGAGGAATGTTCTTCATTTATGCTGTTTACCGTTATATGAATGCGGAAGCTTTTCATGTTGCTGCTAAAGAGTTAAATACTTTAATAGGATGTTTTAATACTGCAATACTTTTAACAAGCAGTTTAACTATGGCACTTTCTATAATTGCTATTCAGAAGGATAACAAGAAACTTTCGATCTTCTTCCAACTGCTAACAATTGTTTTTGCTCTGGGTTTTATGGTAAACAAATATTTTGAATGGACAACAAAATTTCATCACGGAATTTTTCCCGGCTCAGATATTTTATTATCTAAAGATTCAGGTGAAATTTTATTCTTTGGATTATATTATGTAATGACAGGGCTCCATGGATTACACGTTATTATAGGTGCTGCTTTAATTGGCATTATGACTAGACTAACTGCAAAAGGTGTTATCAATAAAGACAGCTTTGTTAAGCTTGAAGCAGCGGGTCTCTACTGGCACCTTGTTGATATTATCTGGATATTTTTATTCCCTTTATTCTATTTAATAACTTAGAGAAAAAATTATGCATAAAGACGAAACGCATCAACATATGCACGGTTACGGGATTTTTATCCTCGTCTGGCTTGGCCTACTTACTTTAACGGGAGTAACTGTTGCTGTTGCAGGAATTAATTTTGGTGCATTAACTATTGCAACAGCTTTAACAATTGCAGCAATCAAATCATACCTTGTGCTCTCAATTTTTATGCACCTTAGAATTGAACAAAAGGTTTTTAGAATATTTCTTTTAGTTGCACTTTTCTTTTTTATTATTTCAATAGTTCTTCTCTTTTCAGATTATTCTTTTAAATAAGGGAAATATGTTTTCAGGACCATCAAATTTTGTAGAATCTGTTGATACCGCCTTTTGGGTTGTAATGGTAATCTCAGTCATTTTTCTTGTACTGATTACTTTCCTGATGGTTTACTTTGTTATAAAATACAGTAGAAAGAAAAATCCGAAAGCAACAAATATTCATGGCAACATGCCATTGGAAATTGCATGGACGATTATCCCCACTATTCTTGTTTTAGTTATGTTCTGGTATGGATGGGTTGGTTACAAGCAAATGTCCGAAGCTCCTGAGGATTCAATGATAATTGATGTTACAGCCCAAATGTGGAAGTGGACATTTAAATATCAGAATGGTGTTTGGTCTGATACACTTTATATACCTTTGAAAAAAAATGTCAGGCTTAATCTTCATTCATTAGATGTAAACCACGCGTTCTTTGTTCCTGCATTCAGGGTAAAGAAGGATGTTATCCCAAACAAGAACAACTTTGTTTGGTTTAATATTTCTGAAACCGGGTCTTACAATATAATGTGTGCTGAATATTGTGGTTTGAATCATTCTAATATGTATTCAAAAGTTGTTGTTATTCCAGAACAGAATTTTAATTTCTGGCTTGAAAATAAATCTAAGCTCAACCGTATTGATTCTACAACAACTGTTAAAATTGATTCTCTAAAAAATCAATAAAAATCTTTTGAAGGAAAAAATTAAAATATTAGTTGAATTGACAAAGCTGAAGATTACTTCTTTTGTAACAGTAACAACTGCATTTGGTTATATCTGTTTTACAGGAAAAATTAATTCAGGAATAATTTTACCGGTTCTTGGAATATTATTAATTGCCTGCGGTAGTGCAGTTATAAATCATTACCAGGAAAGAAAAACAGATTCCCTGATGGACAGGACAAAAAATCGCCCTATTCCTTCAGGTAGAATCTCTCCTGAAAATGCTTTGGCAATTGCTATCATTCTAATCGTTTCAGGGTCTTTAATATTATTTATTGGCTCAGGTCTTCTTGCATTATCTTTAGCGATAATAAATCTTATCTGGTATAATGCTGTTTATACACCTCTTAAAAAAGTTAATCCTTTGGCAATTGTTCCAGGTTCTTTAGTCGGAGCCATTCCACCTGCTGTTGGATGGGTTTCAGGAGGCGGAAGTATTTTTGATCCAGGTATTTTAATATTATCCTTTTTCTTTTTTATCTGGCAGATTCCTCATTTCTGGCTTTTACTTCTTGTTTTGGGAAAAGATTATGAACAAGCCGGTTTTCCAACTTTAACAAAAATATTTTCCCAGGAGCAATTAACAAGAATTACTTTTATCTGGATACTTGCAACTGTAGTTACAAGTCTGATTATCCCTTTATTTGGTATTAGCAAGATGCCCATAATAAATTTTCTCCTTTTAGCTGCAGGTATCTGGCTCAGCTGGAATGCTTTTAAACTTCTCAAAACTACAAACATGCTTTCATTCAGATTTGCCTTTAGAGAAATTAATGTTTTTGCTTTACTTGTGATCATCCTTTTATCAATAGATAAATTAATTATTTGAACAACAGAGTAGGTAGATGGATTTTTTAGATAATTTAGTATTACCTCAATCTTCAGAACATATAGAACTACTTCACTATATGCTCACACTTGTTTTATTTCTGTTTATACCTTTTATAAGTGTATTATTTGGAGGAACAATTCTTTCGTTGTATTACAGGAAAAAAGGTATTGATGGAGGTAATCCCATTTATTTAAAGTTTGCTAAAGATGTTATTGAAATGCTTACTATAAATAAAAGCATAGGGATTATACTTGGAATCGTTCCTTTATTAACTTCGATTCTTATCTTTGCTCAGCTTTTACATAAATCACATGCATTAACTATTTCATATCTCGTTCTTTCATTCTTTCTTACAACGATTAGTGTAATACTTATTTATACCTATAAGTATTCACTATCATTTAAAAATATTTTTGATTCAATTAAAGATTTAAATTCCGATGACCATGAATTAAAAGATGAAATCAAAAGGTTCAGAAGAGGTAACCAGAACCTGATTACGAGCTCTGGAAAATATGGTGTGGCAATTCTTTTTATAGCTTTATGGATTTTTACCTCTGCAATAACGGTGGCAACATATCCCGATCAATGGGGAGATCAGAATCTTATATACTTACTTTTCTCATGGAAGGTACTTTCGCAGTTCATTCATTTTATTGCAGCAGCATTTGCTTTAACAGGTGCTGCGATTTTGTTCGGTTTCTTTTACTGGGAAGGAGGGAAGCAACAACTTACGGATGATTATAAAGACTTTGTAAGAAAGACAACAATAAAAATTACATTGATTGCTGCTATTTTCCAGCCGGTATTTCTTTTTATTAATTTATTTGCTTTGCCGGGTGATGCTCTGTCTGCTTCGGTATTCGGATATTCATTTGTTGCTCTAATTCTTTTATTCCTTGCATACAATTATTTATATGCAATGCATAAGGAATCAACAATTAAATACAGCGGTAAAGTTTTTTATGTTATACTATTTACTCTGCTATGCTTAATTATTAAAGATCAGCTTGCAATGGGCAATTCAACAAAACAACATTCTGTTATTCTCACAGCAGAGTTTGATAAATATCTTGCTGAGCTTAAGGGTACGAGTGAAGGAACTGTTCAATTAACCGGAAAAGAAATTTATGATATAAGATGTTCATCCTGTCATCAGTTTGATAGAAAGATTGTTGGTCCACCGCATAATGAAGTACTTCCAAAATACGAAGGTAAGAAAGATCAGCTAATTGCTTTTATAAGAAATCCTTTAAAAGTTGATCCTGCTTATCCTCCAATGCCTAACCCGGGATTGAAACCAATTGAAGCAGATTCTGTTGCCGCTTACCTTTTACAGCATTATAAAAAGAAGTAGAAAAAATTATTTCAGTATTGCTATAACTTCTTTTTGTCTTTCACCGCCAGTTGCAATCACATTTACATCTTCAGAAATATATACATCTATTTCACTTCTTATACCAAAATCTCCGGTTAAATAAATTCCCGGTTCAATTGAAAATGATGTGGAAGGAAGAAGCAATCTCTCATCTTTTGTTTCAAAGTTATCCATATGAGCTCCGCTTCCATGAAGTTCAGTAGTAATTGAATGACCTGTTCTGTGTATAAAATAATCTCCGTAACCTGCATTAACAATTACTTGCCTTGCAGCGTCATCAACTTCATATCCCCGGATTTCCTTGTCTGCTTTGAACTGGGAGTTGACTAAATTAAATGCTGCATCTCTTGCTTTGGCAACAACATCAAAAACCTTACGGTATTTATCGGGAATTTTATTTCCCACATAACCAACCCATGTAATATCAGCCCATACACCGTCAGATTTTTTTACCTTTGCCCAAAGATCAATTAAAACAAAATCATTTTCCCTTATTGGTTTATTAATTTTTTCACTTGGTTCATAATGAGGATTAGCAGAATTTTCATTTACACCAACAATAGGAGGATAATCAGTGAAGTAGTTCCTTTTATTAAATTCATTCATAATAAAGTTTTGTACATCATATTCTGTAAGTTCTTTTTTAGAAGAAATATTTTCTTTAATAAAACTAAAAGATAAATCAACAATATCTGTTAATGCTTTTGCAACAGGTTTATTTTCTTCATACTGTTCTTTAGTCCAGACTGCATTGAACATAGAAATAAGATCACCGCTGCTTACAATTTCAACCCCATAAGATTTAATCTGTTCAATAGTTCCGGCATCTACTTTGGAAACATAAGGTATAGCATTCTTCGGAGAATACTCCATAGAAATTTTCTTTAGACCTTTAAGAGAATCTGATATATGCTGTGAAAGAGATGTATGATTTGAATATGTTAACTTTTTCCCTGGCAGATGATCAAGATGGAATGCTTCAATACCATTAATAATTTTCACCGGTTCACCTACTTTAGGAACAAGATAGTAAAATCTTCTTGTTAAGTGACTCTCTTTTGAAATATCAAGGATGCTGAGAGCAAGATCATTACTTCCCCTGAAGTCATAAAAAAGCCATGCATCCAGGTTCATTTGATTCAGAATTGTTTGAATCTTTTTAAGATTAAATTTACCCATTAGATTACCTTCTCAGAAATAAATTGGTTATTGTATATCTAAATATACTCAGACATCATTTATATGAAAAATATGAGAACATAAAATTAAATGATGGGAAAATATAAGGGGGTCCTCTAATTGGGGGTTATATATTTGACAAACCAAAAGTATATAATTACCCTCTAATTTAATTGATTATAATTGCGGCAAATATTAACTTGGCTATCAATTATCCAAAGGAGAAAGATGAATATCAAAGTTACAATTCGTATTTTACTATTACTACTTTTTTCTGGTTTAACATTTGGTCAAGTTACTTATCAAGGTCCGGATACAGGTAGTGTTCCCAGCGGCGTTTTAGTTTCTACAAATAATTTTGGAAGGATCATTACGATAGGGGATCCTATTGAAAGAGGAATAAGAAATACAACCGGGCCACAGTATGATGAATCGCTAAGATATTTAGTCCCACCATCCGCACCTGAAGGTGCAAATTATTTTGAAGATATAAATGCTAATATTAGTACAAGGGGAAGCAATGAACAGACAGTATTACTTCAGGATTTTACCGGTATCGCAATGGGAAACTCTATCCCCCCTGATCCAATAATGGCTGTTGGACCAAACCATATTTTAGCCTGCGTAAATAGTCGTTTTGCTATATGGGATAAACAAGGTAACTTATTAAAAAATATTAGTGCGGACCAATGGTATGCAAGTGTTTTAACAAATCCTGGAGCATTTGATCCCCAGATTATTTATGATCACTATGCTGGAAGATGGTTTATGTTATGGGATAGCCAGGTAGATAATCCTCCAAGAGCTCATTTTCTTATTTCTATTTCGGATGATGACGACCCAACAGGAATTTGGTATAATTATTCCTTACCTGCCAATGTAATGGGAAATACAGTAGTTAATCATTGGGCAGACTATCCTCAGATTGGATTTGATGAAGAAGCAATTTATATAAACTCTAGACAATTTACTTTTCCTAGTACCAGTGCTGCAAAAGTTTATGATAGAATAAGAATTCTTGATAAATCTGTATATTATTCAGCAACAGGTGGTCCTGTAACGTGGTCTGATATTTATAATATTTCATATCCAGGAGATACTTCCAAACCAGATGTAATTCATCCATCAATAATGTACTCAGCTTCATCAGAACATTATTTTGTTCATACCGTACGTCTTCAGGGAGCCGGTTTTATAACTCTCTATCGAATTACAAATCCATTAACAAACCCTGTTTTAACCGGTGTAAATATTCCGGTTACCTTTTATAATCCTGCTCCTAATGCTAATCAATTAGGAGGTGGAACACCATTAATTTCATCAAATGAAAGCGGTATGAAATCCTCCCCGATTTACAGAGATGGATATTTATGGGCAGTACATTCAGTTAGAAATCCTACTTCAATAACAAGTACTAGTTTAAGGTACTATAAGATTGATGTAAGCAATAATACTATATCTGAAGAAATAACTTTCGGAGCTGCAGATCATTGGTATCTCTTTCCTAATCTAACCGTTGATAAAGATCAGAATATAGCTATTAATTATACCAGGACCTCTTTAACTGAATATGCAAGTGCATATTATACCACCAGACTGGCGACAGATCATCCTGGTCTTGATGGTAGTACTTTACTAAAAGCTGGTTTAGGAAATTATGTTGTTACATTTGGTGGAACGAGAAATCGTTGGGGAGATTATCATGGAATTTATTTAGATCCTTTAACTGAATATAACATATGGATGTTTACTGAGTACGCAGCAGCTACTAATATATGGGGGACGTGGGTTGGTGAAATTCGATTAGTTCCATTCCCCGGTATTTACGTTCAAACAAACAGTTCTTCATTTGACTTTGGAGATATTGAAGTAAATTTTGGAAGTGATACGCTCAAAGCTATTATTTCAAATTATGGTGAAGATGTTTTATCAATTAGTTCAGTTAATGATTCTATAGGTCCTTTCCATATGATAACTTCCTTGACTTACCCGATTAATTTATCAATATATGATTCTCTTACAATAGAATTAGTTTTTACACCTGCAGATTCAGGTGATTTTGAAGAATTTCTTCAGGTAACATCAAATGATTCGGATTTTGTTGGGTTTACGTTAAAAGGACATGGTTATACGATAGCAGCAGCAAATTTTAATCAAATATATGGATCATCGGGAATTCAAAATAATGGTGAGATTCTTAAGCTCGATATAGGTACAGGAGAAGGAAGTCTGATAGGTCCATCATTATTCAGTGAAATAAAAAGTATTTCAATTAAACCACAATCCAATGTTGTTTATGGTGTTGTTACAAATCTTATTGAGTCAAAAATAGTTCGTGTAAATGCAGCAGGAGGTGACGCTTATACAGTTTTTAATTTGCCTGTAGCTGAAATGTACGGAATAGCTTTTGATATAAGTGGTGCTTTTTATGGAATTACAAAAACAGGTGACCTATATAAAATTGATTTAACGGATGGAACAGCATCATTCATTGTAAGCGCAAATGCCCCGGTTTCAAATATTACTTTCAATCCTATAACTAATGAATTATGGGCATCTGCTTATATAACTTTTGGTGGTAACAAGGATAGAGTTTTTAAAATTAACAAAAGTACAGGTGATACTACAATTATAGGTAATACAGGTTTTAGTACAGTAAATTATGCATTAGTTTTTGATGAGTTCGGTAATCTTTATGCGGTTACAGGACCAACCAATCAGATTTATAATTTTATTCAAATTGATACATTAACAGGTGTCGGAACAGTAATCGGTTCTGTAGGTTATAAGAATATTACTGGACTTACATATTTATGGGATGGTGTTACATCTGTTAAAGGAAATAATATTTCATCATTACCAGAGGATTTTATCCTGCAACAGAACTATCCTAATCCATTTAATCCATCAACAACTATAGAATTTTCATTACCTGTTTCATCAGATGTAAAATTAACTATTTATAATATCCTTGGCGAAGTTGTAAACATATTATTTGATAAACAATTAGAACCTGGATTACATTCGGTGAATTGGAATTCTACGAATAAATCCGGCAATAAAATGGTTAGTGGAGTTTACTTCTTTGAATTGAAAGCAAATGGAGTTGATGGCAGTGAATTCACGAATCTTAAAAAAATGATTTTGCTTAAATAATTTTATTTTCATTATTTTATTTTATAGCCGGAATTAATTTCCGGCTTATTTTTTATAAATAACTCATTTCTCAGAAAACAATCCTTTTAATATATTTATAAAGCTATTTGTTTATAAAAGTAGATTTTAAGATTCTTTACCGGAGAACAAATGTATAAATTTCTTGGAACGTATAATGTCATTCCTTCTCTACCGGAAAATCTTGAGCATTTAAGAGAAGTTGCTTACAATCTTCATTGGACTTGGAATCCTGATGCACGTGAATTATTTAGAAGATTAGACAGAGAACTTTGGGAAGATACTAATCAAAATTCTGTAATGATTCTTGGTAAAGTAAGCCAGGAACGACTTGAAGAAATTTCTCACGATGACGGATTTAAATCCCATCTTGATAGGGTTTATAAACATCTCCAGGAATATTTGAATGCAAAAAACTGGTACAACAAAAATTTCAGTTACTCTAAAAATTTTAATATTATTTATTTCTCAGCCGAGTTCGGTTTAACTGAATGTTTACAGACTTACAGTGGTGGTTTAGGTGTATTAGCAGGAGATCACTTAAAAGCTTCAAGTGATCTTGGAATTCCCCTGATAGGAATTGGACTTTTATATAGGGAAGGTTATTTCCAGCAATATTTGAATTCGGATGGGTGGCAGCATGAAAGGTATGAACTTAACGACTTCAATAATCTCCCGATGAAGCTAGTGATGGATGAAAAAAATGAACCTTTTACTCTCTCGGTTAAATATGCTTCAAAAGAAGTTTTCATCCAGGTTTGGAAAATTGATGTTGGAAGAATTCCACTCTACTTACTCGATACTAATGTACCGCAAAACTCTGAACACGATAAGAAAATAACCCGTTCTTTATATGGCGGTAATATTGAAACAAGAATTGAGCAGGAAATTATACTTGGAATTGGCGGAATAAGAACAATGAGGGCTCTCAATATTCAACCAATGGTTTGCCATATGAATGAAGGACACTCTGCTTTTATGGCTCTTGAAAGAATGAGATTTTTAATTAACGAAGAAGGTTTAAGTTTTAAAGAAGCAAAAGAAGTAGGATTTTATTCTAATATTTTTACAACTCACACTCCTGTACCTGCAGGGATTGATGTTTTTCAGAATGATTTATTGGAAAAATATCTCGGCAGTTATTATAAGAATGACTTAAAAATTACTGATAAAGAATTTTTTTCATTGGGAACTATCAACAGGGATAAAGAATCTTCCGTTTTTAATATGGCTCATCTTGCAATGAACACTGCCGGTTATGTGAACGGTGTAAGTAAACTGCATGGTTCAGTATCAAAAAAAATGTGGATGGCGGGATATAAAGATGTTCCCTTTAACGAAATTCCTATTGATTATATTACAAACGGAGTTCATCTAAGGTCTCATATTTCCCGCGAAATGGAAGATCTTTTTGTACCATATATCGGGGAGGATTGGATCAATAATCCTTTATCTGAGGAAGTGTGGAAAAGAATTGATAAGATTCCCGATGAAGAACTATGGAGAACACACGAAAGGCGCAGAGAAAGATTAGTTGCTTTTGCACGCAGACGACTTGCAAAACAAATTAAAGCAAGGGGTGGCAGCCAGGCAGAACTAACAATGGCATCCGAGGTACTCAATCCGAATGCACTGACAATTGGTTTTGCCAGAAGGTTTGCTGCTTATAAACGGGCAACTTTAATATTCAGGGATGTTGAAAGGCTGGCTGATATACTTAATAATAAACGGCAACCTGTTCAGATCATCTTTGCAGGTAAAGCTCACCCAAAAGATGAAGATGGGAAAAGATTAATCCAGGAAATTTTCCAGATGGCTAAAGAAGAAAGATTCAGAAGGAAAATAGCTTTTATAGAAAATTATGATATGAATGTTGCACGTTATATGGTTGAGGGATGTGATATTTGGCTTAATAATCCACGCAGACCTTTGGAAGCAAGCGGAACTTCGGGAATGAAGATTATTGCAAATGGTGGTTTAAATTTCAGTGTTCTTGATGGCTGGTGGGATGAAGGATTTGATCCTGAAATTGGCTGGAAAATCGGTAACGGTGAGGAATTTTCTGATCACGATTACCAGGATGAAGTTGAATCGCGTCAATTGTATAATATTCTTGAAACGCAGATAGTGCCTACATTTTATACAAGGGGAGAAGATATGCTGCCAAGAGGATGGATTACACGGGTAAAAAATTCAATGAAGAAACTTGGACCTTTCTTTAATACCCATAGAATGGTTCGTGAATATTTTGAAAAATTTTATTCTCCTGCTTATCAAAAGAGAATGGAACTTCAAAAAAACAAATGGAGTAAAGCAATTGATCTGGCTAAGTGGAAAGAAAATATAAGACATAACTGGTCAAGAATTAAAGTCGAAAATGTTAATATTAGTAAAAATTCAAAACCAATTTTTGTTGGAGAAGAATTCCCTGTAGATGCTGAAGTGTACCTTGATAACCTTTTAACTGATGATGTAGAAGTCCAGTTATATTTTGGGCCGGTTGAAAAACAAGATGATCCCGGGTTTAATGCAACCGTTGTTATGATACCAAATTCAAAAAAAACAGAAAATGGTATTATACATTACAAAGGTAATATTATTACAAAGCATAGCGGTCAGCAGGGATTTACTATACGAATTGTTCCTAAGAATGCTTTGTTAGTCAGTCCTTTTGAAGTTGGTGTTGTTTATTGGGCTGGCTAGAAATTATCTCCTCAAATATTTGAGCAAATTTATAAAAGAGGCTGCTATCAAGCCTCTTTTTTATGTTTGATGTAAAATCAATTTTATCTTTTAAACTAAAAAACTTTTTTATTCCATCAGCTAATGCTTCAGAAGATTTAGGTTCAACAAGAAAACCGGTTTCGCCATCATCAATAAATTCTTTTAGTCCTCCAACATTTGTTGCAATTACAGGTTTATAAAAAGAATAGCTTACATTAAGTACTGCACTTTGCGTTGCACTTCTGTAAGGAAGAATTACCAAATCGGACATACCATAATAAATTCCTACTTCTTCGTTCTTTACAAACCTGTTTATAACTTTTATATAATCATCAAGCTTTAAATCATTTATAAGATTAAGATAAAAAGAAGGATCATCATAAAATTCTCCAACAATCAAAAGCCTAACATCAGGATTTAAAGATATTACGGATGGTAATGCCTGTATTAAAAGATCTAATCCTTTATATTTCCTTACATAACCAAAAAATAATAAAATCTTATCATCATTATTAAAACCAAGCTTTTTCTTTTCTTCTTTGATTAAAATTTCATCTGATAAATTGTAAAGATCGAAAGGCGGAAGCTCTGCTCTGTAAATTTTTCTGTTCCTGGAAATACTTTCTAAATCATCTTCAACGATTCTTGATAAAGCAATAAAATGATCAGCATTTCTCAATCCAAGTTTTGTTAGAAAAGAATCTATGAACCTTGCTTCGTGTGAGATAAAGTTTTCTGCTATAAAAACTATTCTTCCTTTATATTGTTTTCTTATAAAAAGAGAAATAAAAAAATGGCAGATTCCAAAAAACGGCTGCCACCAATCAAAAATAATTAAATCAGCATTTTCTTTTTTGATTTTATTTGCTGTACTTATCCAGTTTAATGGTGAGACTGAATTTACAACTCTTTCATTAGGGACAATAAATTTACTTGTTTCACTTTCATCATATTGAGTTTTACCAGGAAAAAGAAAAGAAGGGTAGAGGAGTTTATAATTATAAATCTTTGTTTCAAACTTATCCTTTAAACTGTTGTAGAGATAAGAAATAAATGTGGATGGACCACCACGATAAGGATAAGCTGGGCCGATAATTATAATTTTCTTTTTGGAATTCTGCATAGAGAGAAAAATCAATTAAAGTGAAAATAATAATTATCTGTTGAAATTTAAAAGAAGTGATATTCAAATTGATTAATATATATCCTCATCAATCCCTTCGTTCTCACTTTCTTTAGGCATTGTGAACATAGAGCTGAGCATATCTTTAAATTGCAATCCGCTTTCAAGACGGAATTTACTTAATATAGAATATTCAGCTAAACCGTGAAGGACAAATTCCATCATAAGAAGATTATCTTTTCCATTTATTGCAGGGTGGTATTTTTTTACAATCTCTTTCAGTCCCGGAATTTTTGCTAATGTAATTTCATATTCTTTATCAGAAACTATATTAAGAATATCAACTTTGTTTCCTTTGTTAAACCAATTGGTTATAGAATTATAAGGATTCATTTCTCCCGTCTGCTGCCGGGATTGTTCCGGCTGGTTCTTTCCCCGGCTAAGGTCGGGATCTTTTCGATTTGCTTTATCGGGAGAAGGGAAGTATTTATCAAATAAAATTTTTATTGCTTTGCTTATAAGATTATGAGCAACCTTAGCAGGACCCTCCTGTTCGCCTTCATAAACAAGTTCAATCTTTCCTGTTATTGCAGGAATTACTCCATACAAATCGGAAATTCTTAAGTGTGTGCAATCTTCATTATTAATGATCATTCTTCTTTCTGCAGTGCTTATAAGATTTTCATAAGCTGAGATTGTAAGTCTTGCAGAAACACCACTCTTGTGATCAATATATTCACTGCTCCTTGCTTCAAATGCAATATGCTCAACAAGGTCTTTCATCAATTGATGTGTATTAATTTTTTTCTTCTGGTCCGGAGTGAATTTAGATTCCTGCTCTGTTATCTGCTGAGAAACACTAATAGATTTTGGATAATGTGTAAGTATCTGGCTGTCAATCCTATCCTTTAAAGGAGTTACAATAGAACCTCTGTTTGTGTAATCTTCGGGATTTGCCGTAAAGACAAATTGGATATCGAGTGGAAGCCTTACTTTAAATCCCCTTATCTGTATATCGCTCTCCTGAAGAATGTTAAACAAAGCAACCTGAATTCTTGCCTGGAGATCGGGTAATTCATTTATAACAAAAATAGAGCGGTGAGAACGTGGAATTAATCCAAAGTGAATTACTCTTTCATCAGAGTAAGGAAGTTTTAAAGAAGCAGCTTTAATCGGGTCAACATCTCCTATCAAATCAGCAACAGAAACATCTGGAGTAGCAAGTTTTTCTGCATACCTTTGTGAGCGGTGCATCCATTCTATTTTTGTATCATCACCTTGTTCATTAATTATATCTTTAGAAAGCCTGGATAACGGATGAAACGGATCATCATTCAATTCTGAACCGGCAACAACAGGAATATATTCATCGAGAAGGTTAATCAGTGTTCTGGCAATTTTAGTTTTTGCCTGTCCTCTTAATCCAAGTAAAATAATATTATGCCTTGAAAGAATTGCAGTTTGAATATCAGGAATTACAGTTTCATCATAACCAATTATTCCTTCAAAAGGATTTTCATTCTTCTTAAGAAATTTTATAAGATTATAGCGAAGCTCATCTTTAATGGCTTTGGGTTTATAACCGCTTCTCTTTAATTCACCAAGGGTAGTTACTGCCGTAACGTCCATTTATAACCTATTTAATAATTAATTTTTGACTATTGTTTTTAAATCATACACCGAATCAATCATTCAGTCATCCTGTATGAATGGATGAATGACAGTATGATTTTTAAACTTGAACTTGCTTCTGCACCTGCACTATTTCAACCTCTTCCTTCTGTTTCTCACATAATCCTCAAAAATATATTCACCTAAACCGGAAAGGCTGCTGTAAAATGCTCTGCCATTATTTTCTTTTGTAAACTCTCTAACAAATTGCTGCAGATAAGGATCTCTTGCAATCATAAATGTAGTTATTGGGATTCCAATTTTTCTGCATCTTGCTGCCTGGTCTAAAGTTTTGTTTACAATTTTTCTATCCAGCCCAAAGCTGTTTTTGTAATATTTTATTCCTTCTTTTAAGCAAGTTGGCTTGCCATCAGTAATCATAAAAATTTGCTTGTTGCTGGTTTTCCTTCTTCTCAGTATATCAACTGAAAGCTCCAATCCTGCAACAGTATTTGTATGATAAGGGCCAACTTCCAGATAAGGCAGATCTTTTATTTCGATTGGCCAGGCATCATTACCGAATGCAATTATATCAAGAGTGTCTTTTGGATATTTTGTGGTGATAAGCTCGGATAAAGCCATTGCAACTTTTTTTGCAGGAGTAATTCTGTCTTCGCCATATAGAATCATTGAATGAGAAATATCAATCATCAGCACAGTAGAAGTAATTGCTTTATAATCACGTTCTTCTATCTCAAGATCATTTTCTGTTAATTTAAATTCATCAAGCCCATGGTTTATTTGTGCATTCTTAATTGAATCAGTCATATCAATCTGTTCGATAGAATCACCAAAACTATATTCACGCCTGTCTGAAGTGGGTTCATCTCCTTGCCCGGTAAATGGTGATTGATGATTTCCTCTCGGAGATTTTTTCAGCTTACCAAAAATTTCTTCAAGCGATTGCCGCCTTATACTTTGCTCGCTCTTTGCAGTAATAATAAAGGTTGTTCCGTCTTGATTCTCTTCGATGTATCCTTTCTCTTTTAAATCATCAATAAAATTTCCCATACCATATTGGTCGTTTGTAATTCCGTACTGCTGATCTAGCTGGTTAAGCCAGTTTAATGCCTCAGTAACATCACCGGAAGTAACAATCATTATCTGCAAAAAAAGTTTTAGCAGATCCTCAAAGCCCTTCGACTTCCGGTTCTGCGGAATATATTTTGTAAATCTTGTGCCTAACATATTGTTCTGGAATTTGACTCTATTATATTCTTTGGACTTTAGTCCAATGACTATAATATAAGTTAGTAATTTTACTTTTACCTTAATACTAATTTATAAGAATAGTTCAAGAATTCAAGTGACAAGAGCGTAAGGAGATTTATTTTTCAGATAATCCTTTAAAATGAAAGTAAGTTAATTTATTAACTCACCTTACGCAAAGAGATGAAAAAATGAAGTAAAAAGAATAAATTAGGGATAGAAAAAAAGAGGTGTTATATGAACAGACAACTCTTAGAAATATATACAGATTATTTAATGAGTTCATTTTCATACACAACAGCAACGGGATTATCGATATTAGCAGAAGGAGAAATAAGTCACGATAAAGTGACACGATTTTTAAGTACAGAAGAATTAGGATCGACAGAGTTATGGAAACTAACAAAGCGGAAAGTAAGAGAAATCGAGAGTGAAGAGGGGATAATAATAGTAGACGATACAATAGAAGAAAAGCCAAGCACAGATGAGAATGAAATAGTCAGTTGGCATTACGATCATAGTAAGGGGAGGAGTGTAAAAGGGATAAATATCATAACAGCTCTCTATTTAAGCAAAGGTGTTCGAGTGCCGGTAGTATTTGATTTGGTGAGAAAAACAAAAACAGAAATTGATAAAAAGACTAACAAAGAAAAAAGAGTAAGTGAGAAGACAAAGAACGAGCAGTATCGGGAAATGCTAAGCGTATGTGTAAAAAACAATATCAAATTCAAATACGTATTAAATGATGTCTGGTATGCTTCAAGTGAGAATATGATGTATGTGAAAGAAGCATTCGGAAAAGATTTTATAATGCCAATAAAAACAAATCGAAAAATAGCGTTGAGCAAAAAAGATAAACTTAATGGTAAGTATGTTACAGTAAGTATGCTCGAATTAAAAGAGAACACCAAACAAGAAATATATTTAGAAGGGGTAAGCTTTCCACTGATGCTAATAAGGCAAATCTTCAAAAACGAAGACGGGAAGTCAAGGTGTTCTTCATTTAGTTAGTAGCGATCAAACGTTAACTTACGAACAGATAACGACAATCTATCAGAAACGATGGAGAGTTGAAGAGTATCACAAATCATTGAAGCAGCATGTTTCGCTATGTAAGTCGCCCACGAAAAGAGTAAGGACACAAAGCAACCATATTTTCGCTTCGATATATGCCTTCTGCAAGTTGGAGTATTTGAGTATAAAATCAAAATTGAATCCGACGGCACTCAGGTTTAAGCTTTATCTTTCGGCTAATCGAGCGGCTCTTAGTGAACTTGATAATATGAAGGTTTGCTTTGCTATGAAGTTTTAAAATCAATTATGAAAATACTTTTTTGCGTAAGGTGAGTTATTAAGTAGATAAAACTAAGTTTAATTTACCGGGCTGCTTTTACAAAAAAAGATATTGATTGAGTAAGAAAAGAGGCGATTAATGAGTAATTATTAATGAGTGATGAGTAATGAGATGATCCTCCGATAATTCCGGAGGATTATCTTTTTTTAACAATTCTGTTTATAGTTTCCTCAAGTTTTATTAAGTTTAAGCTGGAAAGAGGGAATCAGAATTGTGTTAAGCAAAAAAATAAATAGGGATTAAATGGGTTGGAATAGATATACGATTTTTCTACAAAGAGTCTTCAAAAATAATCCCTAAAATAAAAAAAGTCCTACGGTGTACGCAGGACTTAAGAATAATTCTTTACTCTTCTTATGATTCGGATTATTGTTGTGATTTAAGATAGTATTTATTTCTCATTCCCTTCTGAATTAAACTATTTAAATAAGTATCGAAAATCAGAGGAGAAAACTCATTTAGATGAAGCATTGTCCTATCTAAATGATAATGAAAAAAAGAAGTTAACAAAGTTGCTTTCGAGTGAAACCTTGGAAAAACATTTGATTGAGAAGCTGAGGTCGCTGAAAGAAAGTAATGATTCCAAAGAAACACTGGCGTTTAAGTACGGATTACTTGTTCGTTTTCTCTTTAGCTGTCTCATTGATGCAGATCGGCTTAATACCGCCGACTTTGAATTTCCTAGAAATACCCGAATCAGAAATTATGGCAAGTATCATCCATGGAGTGTTTTGGTTGATCGGTTGAACGTTAAAATACAAGAATTCGAAAACAAGGGAGATAAAAATGAAGTCGATAATTTGCGCAATGAAGTATCTCAGCATTGCATTGATTTTGCAACTAAGCCCAAAGGAATTTACCAGTTGACTGTTCCAACAGGCGGCGGTAAAACGCTTGCAAGTTTGCGGTTTGCATTAAACCATGTAGTATATCATAAGATGGATAGAGTTTTCTACATTATTCCATTCACTTCAATCATTGATCAAAATGCAGATGAAGTAAGAAAGATATTGGAAGACAAAGATGAAAATGGAAAATATTTAGACCGTGTAGTTCTTGAACATCATTCCAATCTTACGCCGGAAGAAGAAACCAAAAGACAAAACCTACTATCGGAAAATTGGGATGCGCCGATTGTTTTTACAACTCAAGTACAATTCCTTGAAACGTTATTCGAAAGCGGAACACGAAGCGTAAGGAGAATGCACCAGCTTGCCAATTCCGTAATTATCTTTGATGAAATCCAAACGATCCCGGTTCGCTGTGTTCATATGTTCAATATCGCCCTTCGCTTTCTTGTCAATAACTGCGGCGCTTCTGTTATTCTTTGTACAGCTACACAACCATTGCTTGATAAAATCGTTCCGGTTCAAAGGTCATTGAGTATCTCCCCTGAACAAAAAATGATTCAGAACGAAAAGAAGTTATTCCAACAACTAAAACGAATTGAGGTGTTTGATGTTAGAAAAGAAACCGATGCTTGGTCAGAAGATGAAGTGGTAAACTTAACAGAACAAGAATTGAAAGAGATGAGCAGCGTGCTCATCATTGTGAATAAGAAAGACTCTGCTCGTACACTTTATCAGAAATTTGCTGATAAAAAATTTACCCACGTAGATCATCTCAGCACAAATATGTGCCCTGCACACCGCCTCAATATTTTGAATATTGTGAAAGATCGACTTGAGAAGAAACAACCCGTTATCTGCGTTAGCACGCAATTAATTGAAGCGGGTGTTGATATAGATTTCGGAACAGTTATTCGTTACATGGCAGGTCTCGATTCAATTACTCAAGCAGCAGGCAGATGCAATCGTAATGGAAGACGAGAAAAAATTGGGAGAGTTTATATTGTCAATCCTAAAGACGAAAGTTTGGATAAGTTGAAAGACATTAAAATTGGAGCGAGTGATGCAGACCGTGTATTAAGAGAATTTAATAACAACCCGGAGATGTTTGATAATGACCGACTTGGCATTAAAGCAATGGAACAGTTCTACAAATATTATTTCTACAATAGAAGCAAAGAGATGAGCTATCCGGTTACTGCTGACAACGCTGTTATTGGAAGGACAGACGATTTGTTCAATTTAATGTCTCTCAACTCAATGTCAGTTGCAGAATACAAGAGAGTTAATAACGCTTCTCCTTCAATACCATTGAAACAATCGTTCCAGAGTGCAGCGAAAGCATTTCATGCAATTGATTCACCAACGCGCGGTGTAATTGTTCCATATGGAAATGAAGGTGAGGAGATCATAAATAAATTATGTGATGCTGTAATGATCGAAAAGCAGTATAAACTTTTAAAAGCTGCACAAAGATTTTCAGTTAATTTATATCCTTATGAACTTGAAGATATGGGAAAGAAAAATGCTATTCGTGAAGTTCAGAAAGATTCAGGCATCTTTTATATGGACTATCAATACTACAGCAATGAGTTTGGCTGGAGTAAAGAAATTGTTAACGAAATGAAAAATTTAACTTTTTAAGGAGAATACATGGAAAACAAAGTTGAGTTCAAAGTGTACGCAAAGTACGCACTCTTTACCGATCCGCTCACGAAAATCGGGGGAGAAAAATGTTCGTATCAGATACCGACATACGAAGCATTGAAAGGTATTATAAGTTCGGTTTATTGGAAGCCGACCATTATTTGGATTGTTGATAAAGTCCGAATAATGAAACCCATTAAAACACAAACACGAAGTACAAAGCCCTTGAACTATGGTGGAGTATATCCAAGCGCGCGTGAGGCTGGTAAAAAACAAGAGCCCTTCAATTCTCTTTCTATCTATACATACCTTGCCGATGTTGAATACCAGGTTCAAGCGCACTTCGAATGGAATATGAAACGCGACAACATGGCAAACGATAGAAACGAAAACAAGCATTTCTTTGTTGCAAGACGAATGATTGACCGCGGTGGAAGAAGAGATATTTTTCTTGGTGCACGAGAATGTCAAGGATATGTTGAACCGTGTAAATTTGGTGAAGGCAAAGGGCACTACGATGATATTCCAGAGCTTGCATTTGGATTGATGTTTCATGGATTTGATTACCCGGACGAGGGTGAAGACGGAAAACTTATTGCACGGTTTTGGTGGTCGCAGATGAAGAAAGGTGTTATCGATTTTCCACGACCGGAAGAATGCACAATTAGAAAATTAGTAAGACCAATGAAAGCACAAGAAATACAAACTGTTGGATTGGCAGAAGAAGGACTCTTGGATGGCTATGAAGAACAGGAGGTAAATAAATGAGCTGGATACAAAAGCTTTATGAGACTTACAATAATTGTGAGAGGATGATTGGCGTTGGCGCGGACGATAACGAAGTGTCTCTGCTTCCTATTTGCCATACAACACAAAAAGCACAAATAGAAATTGTATTAAATCAGGATGGGAATTTTAAGAAGGCACGCGTGATTCCCAAAAACGAATCAAGAACAATTATTCCCTGTACAGAAAGTTCCTCAGGAAGAACGAGCGGAGAATCACCGCATCCTCTTTGCGATAAGTTGCAGTATGTCGCTTCAGACTATAATAAATATGGTGGCAACAGAGATTCTTATTTTCAATCTTATGTTTCGTTATTATCTGACTGGATAAATTTCGAGAAAAATGAGAAAGTGAAAATTGTATTTCATTACATAAAGTGCGGTTCTCTTGTGCATGATTTATTTGAGCATAAAATACTTTTCTTAGGTGAAGATGATAAGTTATTAAAACAAAGAAATTTTAAAAAAGAGAATAGAGAGAGTCTGGATATCTTTGATTTACTCCCCGGTAGAATCAATAAAAAGGGAGAAATAGAGAATTGGCAGGCAGATGCTTTTATTCGCTGGGTAGTTGAAATTCCTAATGAACCACAATCTTCTGTTTGGAATGATTCAGAGATATGGAAAAGTTGGATTCAATATTATTCTCATACCAAACAAAACAAAACTCTTTGTTATGTGACAGGGAAAGAAGAATTCTCTGCAGATCAACATCCAGCCAAATTGCGAACAGATGGAGATAAAGCAAAAATTATTTCTTCGAATGATTTATCCGGTTTTACCTTCCGCGGTCGTTTTCTTACAGCCGATCAAGCGGCTAATGTCGGTTTTGAAGTAACTCAAAAAGCACATTCTGCACTTCGATGGCTTATTGGTCGTCAAGGATACAAAGGTAAGGATGGACAAGCCATTGTAGCGTGGGCAACTTCCG
>CAYNUV010000003.1:0-24982 GCA_964400245.1 uncultured Ignavibacteriaceae bacterium | reverse complement strand
GAACAAGATTATACACTGGGACAGATTCTATTTCAATTCCATGAATAGTTTTAGTTTCTCCATTTTTCAGAACTGTTCCGCCGGAAAATTTTTCTGCACATAATTCTGTAAGTATTACGGTTGTGTTTTCTGTTTTTATCTTTTCAATTGCATCAGGGTCTAAATGATCTCCATGATGATGGGTTACAAGAATAATATCAGCTTTGGGAAGTGTTGAATAATTTCCCAACTTACTAAAAGGATCTGCATGAATAATTTTTCCATTAAAAGAAAACATCAATGTGCCATGCCCGATAAAAGTAATTTCAAGATTTCCTTCAGACGTTGGAATTATATCTTTTTCAAATTGATCCTGGGCAAAATTTGAAACAGCAATAAAAGTAATAACTACAATAATGATAATTATTTTAAACATATTTTCTCCTTGCTATAAAATTCAGTTTTATGTATGCTTGTAAACGAAATTAAATTTATAAAAAAATTATTATTTAGTACAGTACCTTCATTCTGTATCTTGAATAAACATCTTTTTGCTTTCTAAAAAAGGTATAAAATTATGAGAATCAAAAAAAACCAAGTATATATTTTCTTTTTTATTCTTGTACTAATTGTTTCTACTTCAGGCATAGTTAAATATAACGGAACAAAAACCAACCGGCAATACTTAATTGCCGATTCATTGCATAACATCGGGCATGCAAGCATGAAGATAAAAACTGCAGATGGAAAAGTTATTTATATAGATCCATTCCAGCCCGGAAATTATTCCGACTCTGCTGATATTATTCTTGTAACCCATGGACACTCCGATCATAATCAAACGAATCTTGTTACAAAAAAAACAACCTGTACAACAATAACTTATATCCAGTCAAATATCGGTGGAGTATACCAGAGTTTTAATATTGATGGTATTAAAATTTATTCTGTCCCGGCATATAATGCTAATCATAATATAAATCAATGTGTGGGATATGTTATAGAATTTAATGGGATAAAACTTTATCACGCTGGTGATACGGGAAATATTCCTGAGATGGCTGAACTTGCCGATAGTAATATTACTTATGCTTTGCTACCGGTTGATAGCATTTTTACAATGACTCCTGTTGAAGCAACTACTGCCGCCGGCTTGATCCAGGCAGATTATAATATTCCAATGCATACAATGCCGCCTCCTGATAGTTACAGTGAAGACAAAGTTTCAAGATTTACTCCAGTAAACAGACTATTAATCAGGCATGGTGAAACAATCGCTCTTGTTAGCCCAAGTACTGCTGTTGATGATTTTTCTGAAACTCCTTTGGATTTCAAACTTTATCAGAGTTATCCAAATCCATTCAATCCAAGTACAAAAATTAGTTATTCTATTCCAACATCTTCTTTTGTAACCCTTAAAGTTTTTGATATAAATGGAAGTGAAATTGCAACCTTGGTTGAAGAACAAATGCCAGCAGGAAATTATATAAGAGAATGGAGCTCAGATAATATAACAAGTGGTGTTTATTTTTACCGTTTACAAACCGGAACATTTACAGATACTAAAAAATTTGTGTTACTTAAATAGTTTTAGTCTATAAAATTTTTCTTATTACTGAAACCTGCTTTTCAACGGGGCAGGCATCGGAAAAATAAAACATTCCTTGCTAATCATAAAATTTTTATTTATTGAAGATTGAAAACAAACGGGATGTTCATTCTAACCCGGACAGGTTTTCCATTTTGTTTACCTGGATTCCATTTGCCTGTTAGCTTAAGAACCTTTACTGCCTCTTCATCGCATCCTCCTCCAATTCCTTTTATAACATTAATATCCGAGATAGAACCATCTTGTTCAACAATAAATTGTAAAATAACTTTTCCTTCTATACCAGCTCTTTTTGCAATTTCAGGATACTTTATATTTTTTGCCATAAACTTCAACAGTTCCTGATTTCCACTGGAAAAGTGAGGCATCTTTTCAACCCAGGTATATGGTGGTTTTTGGGTTTCTGTTCCTGAATTCTCTGTTAGTATTTCTTCGGGCGATATATCAATACCTTCCGGATCACCTTCAATATTCGAAGTACCGATATTTTTATTTATTAACTCCTCCTGTGTGGGGAATGCAGCTTCCTCAATATCCCTATAATCTTCAACAACTTTAGGAGCTACAAATTTAGCTGTTGGTTTGAATTTTTTGATTGTCTCTGTGCCGAGAGATTCTATTTTGATTTTTTCTATTTCTATAACAGTGAAATTTATAGGTATTTCAAATCCAGGAATTTTAATTGGAGAGTTGATTTCGTTTTTATTTAAAAGAGTATGCGAGATAATCCCTGTGAAAAGAATAACAGTTATTAACATGGAAAAGGATAAATTCTTATTATAAGTTCTCCTAAGAATATATGCTCCATATTCTTTGTTAATAAAGATAAGCTCATCTAAGTTTATCTTAATTTTTGAATTGTTAAATGTAGTTGTCATTTTTTACCTCCGGTTTTAAGGTTCGTTCTCTTCGTGCGGATGATTATACTGAAGGAAATTAAAAAAGTTGCAGGGTGATATAAATTTTTTATTCTTTATTCCAGTAATCGGGAGCTTCTTTCATATTAGGATCGAATCGTTCCATCCACCGTTCGAGACGACTGAGTTCCTGAAAACCATACCTGCGATAAAGTTCATGTGCATCTTTTGTTGCAAGTACCCAGTCGGCGAAAACCTTGGGGTTGAGGGTGAGCCAGGATAGTTTACATTAACCATTTAGATAAACCCTTACCGGTGTTCCGGCAGAATGAAAACATCTCCAATCCATGCAAACGTTGCATAATCTGTAACAACCCGTGCAAAGCCAACCATTTTCGCATGGTAATAAACACCAAATGGAAGTGTCTATTGACTTCTGAACTACTTCAATTGAGTGGCCGATGTCCCAGTAAGACTGTGTTGAAATGTAATTGTGAATTATTTCAATGTCTAATTTTATACGGTCTGTGCTGATTGTGTATTTGGGCCTGATATTTAATTATTACATTTAAACGTCATAATTAAGAATTGGACCCAGCCACCTTTCAATTTCTTCAAGGCTCATTCCTTTTCTTCTGTGATAATCAAGCACCTGGTCTTTTCCAATCTTGCCAACATTAAAATACTTTGATTGTGGGTGTGCAAAATATAATCCTGAAACAGAGGCTGCGGGGTACATAGCAAGCGATTCTGTCAACTTTATGCAAGTATTCTTTTCAGCATCAAGAAGATCAAAGATAATTTGTTTTTCTGTATGATCGGGCTGAGCGGGATATCCTGGCGCAGGTCTTATTCCCCGGTATGATTCCTTTACAAGATCTTCCTTTGAGAATTCTTCTTCCGATGCATAGCCCCAATATTTTTTCCTAACAAGCTCATGCAGATGTTCTGCGAAAGCTTCTGCAAGCCGATCGGCAATAGCTTTAACCATAATGCTGTTATAATCATCATGATCTTGTTCATATTTCTTAACTAACTCACTGGTCCCTATTCCGGTAGTTACAGCGAAGGCTCCTATGTAATCTTTTACACCGCTTTCTTTTGGTGCAATAAAATCTGCTAAAGCCAAATTAGGAAGTCCATCACTTTTTTCTGATTGAGACCTTAATGTGTGTAGAACCCTATTTATTCCTTTTCTTGTTTCGGCTGTATAGATTTCAATATCATCAAATGCTACCGTATTTGCAGGGAATAATCCGAATACCCCATTAGCATTTAAAAGTTTTTCTTTTATAATTTTATCCAGAATCTTATTTGCATCATCATAAAGTTTTATTGCTTCGGAACCATACTTTTCATTTTTAAATATCGCAGGATATTTTCCTTTTAATTCCCACGTTAAAAAGAAAGGCGTCCAATCAATATAGTCTCTGAGTTTTTCAAGAGAATAATCCTGCAAAACCGTTATGCCCATTTTTTCAGGTTTAAGTATCTGAGCTTTATCCCAATTCGTTTTAAACCTGTTCTCTCTTACTTTTTCAATAGTTAAATATTTTTTTTCTTCTCTTCTTTTTAAATGAGACTCTCTAAGCTTTGCGTATTCCTTTTTTGTTTCCTGTATAAAATTTTCTTTAATGGATTTATTAGGATTAACAAGATTGCTCACAACGGGAACGCTCCGTGAAGCATCAAGCACATGAATAACAGCACCACTATAATTTGGAGCAATTTTAACAGCTGTATGCATCCGCGAAGTTGTGGCACCGCCGATAAGAAGCGGAAAAGTAAACCCTCGTCTCTCCATTTCTTTTGCAACGTGAACCATTTCATCAAGCGAAGGAGTTATCAATCCGCTTAACCCTATGATATCCACTTTCTCATCAATAGCAGTTTGAAGAATTTTATCACTCGGGATCATTACACCAAGATCTACTACCTGGTAATTATTGCAGCCAAGTACAACTCCAACAATATTTTTACCTATGTCATGAACATCGCCTTTGACAGTAGCTAATAAAATACGACCAGCCCCACCTAAATCCTCCCCTAAGGGGAGGACTTCAAGAGAATCTTCTTTTAAGGAAAGGTTTTTTTGATCCTGAGCTTTTAGCTCTCCTATAATTGTATTTAATACAGATTCCAGGTCCTGAAGAACCTGTTCATTAGTAAATCGAATTACTCTAAAATTATGACTTTCTAACCATTCTGTTCTTATTTTGTCTGATTCTTTATTTTCCGGTAACTGATGAATTAAACCATCAATTTCAATTACATATTTTTTAGAAAGACAAACAAAATCTGTAATATATTTTCCTATTATATGTTGTCTTCTGAATTTATAATCTTCAAGTTGTTTTGATTTTAATTGTTCCCATAAAATCAATTCGGCCGTTGTGGGATTCTTTCTGTTTTTTTCTGCAAATTCTTTTAGCAAATCGTATAAAGCTGGATCAGCAGTAGCCCATCCAAAAGTCTCTGAATTCTTTTCTAACTTCCCTTCCCCTTGGGAAGGGGTTGGGGGATGGGCTTTCTTTATAAATGGTTCTAAGTAAGCAACTGCTTTCTTCATTACTCTTGCGCTCTTCACAACCTGTGGTAAAAACATTTTACCGGAACCAAAAAGATCTCCTACCACATTCATTCCTGCCATTAATGGGCCTTCAATCACTTCAATTGGTTTTGAAAAGAGCTTTCTTGCTTCTTCGGTGTCTACATCAATGTAATCTACTATTCCCTTAATCAAAGCATGTTTTAATCTTTCCTGGACTGACGCATTTCTCCATTCATCTTTTTTTACTTCTTCCTTCCCTTTTTGCTTAACCGTCTCAGCAAACTCTACAAGTCTTTCAGTAGAATCGCTTCGTCTGTTGAGAAGAACATCTTCAACAAGGGTTAAAAGATCTTTGGGAATTTCTTCATAAACCTCAAGCTGCCCGGCATTAACTATTCCCATATCCATTCCGGCTTTTATAGCATGGTATAGAAACGCTGAGTGCATTGCTTCACGTACAAGGTTATTTCCTCTGAAAGAAAACGATATATTGCTTACGCCGCCGCTTACCTTAACAAGCGGAAGATTTTGTTTTATCCATCTTGCTGCTTCTATATAATCAACCGCATAATTATTATGCTCTTCGATCCCCGTTGCAACTGTAAGGACATTCGGGTCAAAAACAATATCCTGTGGAGGAAAGCCAACTTCTTCTGTTAGAATTTTATAAACTCGTTTGCAAACTTCAACTTTTCTTTCAAAGGAATCCGCTTGTCCCTTCTCATCAAAAGCCATCACAATAACTGCCGCACCGTAATGTAAAACTTTCCGGGCATGATCTTTAAATGCTTCCTCTCCTTCTTTAAGACTGATTGAATTTACAATTCCTTTTCCCTGGAGACATTTTAATCCTTCTTCAATAACAGACCATCTGGATGAATCAATCATTATAGGAAGCTTTGCAATATCCGGTTCTACGGAAAGAAGATTGACAAACTTAATCATAGCTTCTTCGGAATTAAGAAGTCCTTCATCCATATTTATATCAAGAATCTGAGCCCCGCCTTCTACCTGGTTTCGGGCTATTGCAAGCGCACCTTCAAAATCTCCTGAGAGAATTAGGTTAGAAAACTTTTTGGAGCCCGTTACATTTGTTCTTTCCCCAATATTTACAAAATTAGTTTCTGGATGAATAATTACTGGTTCCAAACCACTTAGCCTGAGATATGATTTTACTTCAGGAATTTTTCTTGGCTTAATTGCTTTTACAATTTCAGCAATATATTTTATGTGTTCCGGAGTTGTACCGCAGCATCCGCCAACAATATTGTAAAAACCACTTTCACCATACTCTTTAAGTATTGAAGATGTTACGTCTGGTGTTTCATCGTACTCGCCCATCTCATTTGGAAGCCCTGCGTTTGGATAGATACTGATGTAGTGAGGAACAATATTGGAAAGCTCCTCGATGAATGGACGCATCTGTTTTGCGCCAAGAGAACAATTTAATCCAACACTTAATAAATTTTTTGTATGCGAAACAGAAACCCAGAATGCTGCCGTTGTTTGTCCCGATAATGTTCTTCCACTTAAATCCACAATTGTCCCGGAAATCATTATAGGAATTTGTTTGTTGGTTTGATTCAGATATTCCTGGATTGCATAAATAGCAGCTTTGCCATTAAGTGTATCATAAATGGTTTCTACAAGAAGAATATCAACGCCGCCATCAACAAGTCCCTTAACCTGCTCATAGTACGTCTTCATCATATGATCAAAAGTAACTGCGCGGTAACCCGGATCATTGACGTTGGGTGAAAGAGAGAGAGTTCTGTTGGTTGGTCCTAAAGCGCCTGCAACAAAACGAGGTTTGTCCGTTTGTTTCTTTCTGAATTCTTCTGCAACTTCTACTGCTATTTTAGCAGACTGGTAATTAAGTTCATAGGCCAGATGTTCAAGCCTATAATCACCTTGGGATATTGCATTGGCATTGAACGTGTTCGTTTCAATTATATCGGAGCCAGCTTCAATATAAGTTCTGTGAATTTCTTTAATAATTTCTGGTTGTGTTATGCTTAAAAGATCGTTATCACCTTTTAGATCTTGTGAGTGATCTTTAAATCTTTCGGCTCTGAAATCTTTTTCAGATAATTTATAACTCTGAATCATTGTTCCCATCGCACCATCGAGAACAAGGATTCTTTCCTTTAATAATTTACTTAATATGTCGAATGTTGAATTCATATTTATCGTTATATAAAATAAAAAACCTCTTCTGATGATCAGAAGAGGTTATATACATTTCCATCTTCATCTCATCTTTCCCCCAATTTATAGGGGGCAGGAATTAGCACCTTAGCATCCCGCTAAAAGCGGGACGGTTGCTACGGCTTTCATCGGGCCTGTTCCCTCAGCCGTTCTCGATAAGAATAAATTTTAAAGAACTATTAAACTCTCTTTCAAATATATAAAATATTGATGTTTTGTCAATCATATTTATAAATCACATTATCTTTATTACAAAATCTAAGGTAAGTTATGGTGGAACTTAGAATTCATTTCTTTGTAAAGACCTCTAAATATAATTAAATTGACTTATATTAAAAACAATTAACTGATAACCATGATTGTTGTAACAGGCGGTGCAGGTTTTATTGGAAGTGCACTTGTATGGCGGCTTAACAGCCTTAACATTGATGATATTGTTATTGTTGATGGTCTTGGAACCGATGAGAAATGGAAAAATCTTGTGGGGCTAAACTTTAAAGATTTTATTCATAAAGATGATTTTTTGTCCCTGCTTCATTCATCTTCTTTGGGAAAAATAGATTCAATTATTCATATGGGCGCAAACTCTTCCACGACAGAAAAGGATGCTGATTCTCTTTTAAAAAACAATTTCGAGTATTCTAAAAAACTTGCCGAATATTGTTTAACAAATAATATTCGCTTCATTTACGCTTCCTCTGCTGCAACTTATGGTGATGGCTCTCTCGGTTTTGATGATGATGAAAAGAATATTCATCTCCTAAGACCATTAAATATGTATGGTTATTCCAAAGCTCTGTTTGATCTTTGGGCTATGAAAAAAAATTTGATGACTAAAATGGTGGGATTGAAGTACTTTAATGTTTACGGTCCAAATGAATATCATAAAGGAGATATGCGCTCGGTTGTTCATAAAGCTTTTGAACAGATTAATCAATCGGGTAGAGTTAGACTATTTAAATCTGCGAATCCTAAATATAAAGATGGCGAGCAAATGAGAGATTTTATTTATATAAAAGATGCTGTCGATATGACTTTGTTTTTCCTTGATAACCCGGACAAAAATGGTTTGTTTAATGTTGGTGCGGGTAAGGCCAGAACCTGGAATGATCTTGTGGCTGCTTTATTTAAAGCAATGAAAAAACCTTCGAATATTGAATATATAGATTTACCTCCACACCTTCTTGATAAGTACCAATATTTTACTGAAGCGAATATTAATAAGCTAAAAGTTGCCGGCTATTCCAAATCTCTTGCTTCATTAGAAGATGGAATAACAAACTATGTTAAAAATTATTTGCTTAATGATAAATATTTTGGCTGGCAGGCTTAGTTAAAAGGAACGTCCTCTTCGTCATCCAATGGGTCTTCTTCATCATCAAAATCAAAATCCTCTTCATATAGCTCATCTTCATCGGATGGCTCATCTTCAAAAGTTTCGTCTTCTTCTAAATCTTCTTCGTCCTCAAAATCATCATCGCCATCTTCTTCGTCATCAAAATCTTCGTCCTCATCCTCTTCATCTTTCTTTTTCTTGGCCATGTTAAAAATAGCTCTTCTTTCATCTTCGTTATTAAGATGGACATCAAATTCCGTTTCCTCTAATTCTTCTTCAGATTTTATAAGCATACATTCCGTTTCGTTTTCCATCCCGCTCATTATAAAAGTTCTCCTCTGTTATATTTATTTTATTACCCGAAATATTTCTAAAATTAATTAAAGAGACAAATGAAATTTTATGTTTATATTTGAAAAGTATCAAATAAAATTGACTACAAAAACATAATCGCCAATGACAAAAGTGTCAACACATTTCTTAATAAAAAATAATTAATAAAATATGAAATTAGCAACTTTGTGTTATGTGCTGGATAAAAAAAATAACAAAACATTAATGATTCACCGTGTAAAAAAAGAAAATGATTATCATTCCGGGAAATGGAATGGATTGGGCGGAAAATTTGATTCTGGTGAAAGTCCCGAAGAGTGTGCAATTCGTGAGGTTTATGAAGAATCGGGATTAAAAATTAAAGAGCCACGAATGCACGGTTTTATTACATTCCCTAATTTCGATGGAAAAGATGATTGGTATGTTTTTATTTTTACTGCTGATAATTTTGGGGGAAACATAACAGATTCAAATGAAGGGAATCTTGAATGGATACCAAACGAAAAACTTGCTGCATTAAATCTTTGGGATGGAGATAAGATTTTTATTGAATGGCTCTCCCAGGAAAAATTCTTCAGCGCAAAGTTTATTTATGAGGCAGGAAAATTTATGAATTATGAGGTTTTCTTTTATTAAAGAAGAAGATTTGTAATTGCCGATTACTGTATGTCCGGCACTTTTATTTTAAAACTCTCGAAAGAAAATATTTCAAAACCTTATTAACTGCTTCGGAATTTTCAAGCGGGGTTATATGTCCAACTCTCGGAATAATATGAAACTCGGAATCAGTGATTGATGCTGCCATTTGTTCCATAATATGCTGCGGGGTGAGTTTGTCTTTTTCTCCACAAACGAGAAGAACCGGTATTTTAATTTCAGAAAGAAATTCTGTTGTATCTGTTCTGCTGAGCATTGCAAGAAGACAGCCCTTTACTCCGGCAGCAGAAAAGTTTGAGCTTCTCTCCAGGGTTTCTTTATATACATCTCCAAGTTTAACTATGGATTCTTCTGCAAAACAATTTTTAATAAAAGCCTGAACAAAACTCTTAACGCCATTTTCATTTATGCTTTTTATTCCCTCGGCTCTTTTTAGTTTTGCATCGTTATTATCTGCTTCGGATTTTGTATCACATAATATTAATGCTTTAAATAATTTTTCATTTCGCTCCACTGCTCTTTGCGCAATATAGCCTCCCATCGAAAACCCGCATAAAACCGGCTTAAGCAAGTTTTTATTTTCAATTACGGAAAACAAATCGTCTGTCATAATTTCCATTGTATATTGACCATTGCCAGCAGGAGATTCACCCAATCCTCTTATATCATAAGAAACACAAAAATAATCCGGGCTTAGTTCTTCAACCTGGTTTTTCCACATCTTGTGATCAAAGGGAAAACCATGAACGAACAAGATTGGCTGATTGGCTGGATTGCCTTTGGAAAAAATTACAAGATCATCATTAATTATGGACATAAATTTTCTTTATTTTTTCTTAAATCATTTAAAGGAAAATTATGAAAAAACTACTATTGATAGTGTTTGCATTTTTAATTTTTTCTGCAGCAGGTTTTTCTCAGCAAGATACCATTATTCTGCACAAATGGATACCAAAAGCTGTTGCAGGATTAAACCTTTCCCAAATTTCTTTGAGCAACTGGACGCAGGGTGGTGAAGATGCTTTGTCGTGGACTTTGTTTAGCAATGGAAGTCTGTATTACAGAACTGAACTATGGCACTTCAAAAATGATTTAAAGGTTGCTTATGGAAGAACAAAGCTTGGTTCTTCCGATTACAGAACAAACGACAATGAGCTGTATCTTGAATCAGTGGTTTCAAGAAATATCGGATGGGCAATTGAGCCATACTTCAGCAATACAGTAAGAACAGTTATAACATCCGGCTTTGATTATGGAACAGATTCTGTAAAAGAAATTGCTAACTTCTTTGATCCCGGTTACCTGACGCAAAGTTTGGGTTTTATCTATGATAATGTTCCCGGCTTCACAACAAGATTAGGTTTTGCAGTTCAGGAAGTTATAACAAATAAATTCACTTTTTATTCAGATGATCCGGAAACTTCTGAAATAGAAAAAATAAAAGTGGAAACCGGAGTTGAATCAGTTACAACAGCAGAATATACTGTTATGGAAAACATCCTGTTAAAAAGTAAGCTTCGTCTTTTTTCCCGTTTTGAATCTTTAGATATTTGGGATATAAGATGGGATAATGCTTTAACAGCACAGGTGAATGAGTATATAAATGTCAGCTTTGCTTTTCTGCTGATTTATGAAGAAGCTCAGATTCAGAAAACACAAATTAAGGAAGCTCTGCAGGTTGGAATTATCTATACGATTCTCTAAAAAATATTATAGATTCTACTGATAAACTTAATGTTAGAGCAACGTAAACAATTTGATAACCTTGCGGGTTGTGCATGATTTTTGTTTCTCATTAAGAAAATTTATTTTTAATTTTAATCTTAAACTGAAATCACTATTTCTCTTTATCATGAAAATTGCATTTGTTGCTTCAGAAGTTTTTCCTTATGCTAAAACCGGGGGACTTGCCGATGTTACCGGTTCGTTACCTGCAGCACTTGAGAAGCTTGGCTGTGAAGTAAAAATATTCATGCCTAAATATTACCAGATAGATGAAGTTAAAAATAAACTCCATTATAATTGGGATATTGGTGAAATGCCTATTCGCATTGGCGGGCATGTGAGGTCGGTTCATCTTCACCAGGCAACCTTACCGGACTCAAACGTTGAAGTAAATTTTATTGATTGCCCCCTTTACTATCACCACAGGCATATTTATACAAACGATTGGGATGAGGATGAAAGATTTATTCTCCTTTGTAAAGGAACCATTGAAACACTTCAGAGATTAAATTGGGTTCCGGATGTAATTCATTGCAATGATTGGCAAACAGGATTGCTGCCTCTTCTTGTAAAAGATAATTACAGTTGGGACAGGATGTTCGATAAAACTGCTTTCCTTTATACCATTCATAATATTGGATACCAGGGAAGATTTTCTAAAGATGCAATGTTCAAAGCTGAACTCCGTGGAAATTATTTTTATCCCGGTGGTCCGGTTGAGTTTGAGAACAGCGTTTGCTTTATGAAAGCAGGAATTCTTTTTTCAGAAATAATAAGCACTGTAAGTAAAACTTATGCGAAAGAGATTTTAACTCCTGAATATGGTGCAGGAATGGATCCGTTTCTTAACTCAAGGAAAGAAGATTTTTATGGAATTATAAACGGAGTTGATTACAATATCTGGAATCCTGAAACAGATGGTTTGGTTCCGTTCAAGTATTCAAGCAATTATCTTCCCGGGAAGCTGAAGAATAAAATTTTTCTTTTAGAACATTTCGGTTTGCCTTATGATGAAAATGTTCCTTTGATAGGAATAGTTTCCAGGATGGTTGCACAAAAAGGTTTTGATATTTTTGCCGAGGCTTTTGAAGCAATGGTTAATCTCCCGGTTCAGTGGGTTATTCTTGGCGGTGGTGAAGACAGGTACGAGAATCTTTTCAGAAAAATGGCGCAGCATTACCCAGATAAAGTTTACACATACATTGGCTACAGTAATGAACTTGCTCACTTAATTGAAGCTGCGTCTGATATACTGCTAATGCCATCCCATTATGAGCCCTGCGGCTTAAACCAGATTTATAGCTTAAAGTATGGGACCGTTCCTGTTGTTCGAAAGACAGGTGGGCTTGCAGATACAGTTCAAGATTGGCATGAGTTTCTTAGTAATGGGAAAGAGCCTGGAACCGGTTTTTCATTTAATGATTATTCAAGCCATGCTTTATACACAACTGTTGAACGAGCTATAAGAACTTTTCATAACAAAGAAGTATGGAAAAAAATACAAGGCAATGGGATGAGCAAAGATTATTCGTGGGAAACTTCAGCAAAGGAATATGTTAGGCTTTATAAGAAAGCAGTTGATAGGATAAAATAATTCTACCTTTGATCAGCATTTATTAAAATTGTAATGCCGGGCATGACAAAAAAATATCTTGAGAATATATTCAGAAATTCAAATTCACAGGACGAACTATTTGATACTTTCCGTATTACGATAGATAAAAAGATTAAGGATCCTGCGCTATACAAAATACTTCTATGGAACAAAGCATTGTCTCCCGATGAAGTAATGATGTATGCTGAAAAAATATGTAAAGAATATCCCGAACTAAGTTATCAACTATTTTCATGGGTTGGAAAAATATTCTCATCCATTTCGGTTTACGGTGAACATCACGATAATGCTCTTGTATATTTAAAGAAAGCTGCCTGGTCAAACCCTTCGGCACACGAACCATACCTTTCTATAGCAAAACTTTATAATGCTGATTTAAATCTCCCGCATTTGGATACTGTCATTAAAATCATTGAAAAAGGATTGGAAACCGTTGATAAGAAAAGCAAACTTTGTTTTGCGATTGCTTTCCTTTGTAAATCTGCCAATAATAATGAAGTAGCAAAATCTTATCAGAAGCTTGGAGAAAAATATCAGAAAGAAGGAAAGTGAAGTTTCGTGGGCGAATCGAACCAGTCAGTAATCAATTGTTAAACTATTAAAATTACGGCCCGATGACTGTAACTTTTGATTACGTAAGCTCATATTAAATTGCTAATTGAAAGTAAAATGATAAGAAAAAGTGTCTTGATATTAGTAGTAGTATCCAATTGAAAAGTAGAATAATACCTCTCCCCAGCTTATTGGATTATCCGGAAGATTTTTTACAAAGAGAAAACTTCTGCCTATTGAAAAATCTGCCGGCCCGATTGGAGTATCTAAAGAAAGTGAAGCTCCAATTCCATGTCTCAAATCCTTGAACCGGATTTGTTCCTGATCTGGCCAGATAGAGCCAAGATCATACCTGAAGCGAAAATAAGTATCAAAGAAAATATTAAATGGAAGCTGGGCTATATATTCAAGAGAGCTTACAAATATTTGCCTGCCGCGAAATTCATTATCTCTCATTCCAAAGAAAGAGTTTTGGCCGCCAAGAGAGAATTGCTGGCTTAAAGGTAAAGTTTTATCGCCAAATCCCATCACTATTCTTGGAGAAAGCGTATGAACATCATTTATAGTAAAATAGTTTTTATAATCAAAACCAATGTTTGTAAATCCAACGTTGCCTCCAAGGAATGAAGATGCTGATTCATAAGAACCTGAAAAGTAAACTCCATTCGTGGGAAACGGATATTTATCCTGGGAATCTATGGTTGTGCTTATCTTAAGGCTTACAATTTTTGTTTTATAAGAATTATCGAAGCTGTTAACTAAGTTTTTTATTTCATCAAACTGGTACTTTCCTTTAAATATAAGGTTAGCAAATTTTTCCACCTGAGTACCGGCAGATACCGAAGCCCCATAATATATCTGTCTGTACTCGCCGTTGCTAATTCTTGAAAAAGATTTTTCCGATGATGTGGGCTTATCTGTATAAGTAAAAATATCCTGGAATTCGTAATAAGCATTGATTTTATAAGTAAGATATGTATCAAAAATCCTGTTTGATTTGTGTTCCAAAATATAGCCCCTGTTTCTTGTTCCTCCATATAAAAGCAAGCCAAACTCTGTTGCGGTTCCAAAAAGATTTTCATCTCTGATATCTATATTTAACTGCGTTTTATTTTCATTATCTGCCCTAAAGCCTATTCTCATTAGCCCTGATGTTCGTTCCGACACTTTAAGTGTAACCACATTTCCGTTTCCCTCATTTTTAACTATAAGAATTAAATCTTCAAAAAGATTCGTGGCTCTAAGATTTGTCAACCCTTCGGATATTTCCTGGTAATGGAAATAGTCTCCTGCCTTAACCGGAAATTCCCTAGTTATTACTGTTTTGTTTGTTGTTGTATTTCCCTCAACTAAAATTTCTGAAATTATTCCTTCATCTAATTCTAAACTAAGTCTTCCGATTGTTTTATCAAAAATTATTTCTTTTAATGCCGCTAGTGAATATCCCTTCAACCTGTATTGGTTAATTATTTCTACAATTATCGAGTACGCTGTTTTGCCATTATAGCTTTTCCCAATATATGATTTAGTTAAAGTATCAACATTTGATTTGTCAAGAATTGAAATCCCCCAGCACTCTATAATTTCAATTAATGGATAATATTTGGGTATGAACCTGACTTCGGTCTCCCCATCATTATTTTCAATATTTACTTTTAATTCTTCAAACTCTCCCTGTTGAAATAAAGAATCCAAATCCATTTTAATCTCGCTTAAGGAAACAGAATCTTTACTAACATACTTTTTCAGAAGCGATTTTTCCCATGGATAAGCATCATCATGATTCTTAATGTTTGCAAAAAATATTTCATCACCGGAATTTTTTTTTATTGTTATAGAATCAATTATTGATTTTATTTCATTAACAATTGGAACCGTGCTTGTTATTCCGCTTTTTATGAGCAAATCAATATTGCTGAAATCAGTTGCAGATCTTTCCTGTATGTCGGGAGTAATTATAATATCGGCATACGACATCTGGTTCTCATTAAGCAGTTTCATTGGAATGCTTATGACCTGGTCTGCAATAATCCAGGGCAACTCAAGTTCTTCTCTTGAGCGAAGTGTGCTTGTTGTATTAACTGCTATTACGATATCGGCTCCAAGTTCTAAAGCAATTTTAACGGGAATATTTGCTACCAGGCCGCCATCTACTAATATCATTGAATCCATTAAAACAGGAGACAAGAAAAAGGAAACGCTTGAGCTTGCTCTCATCGCCTGGCTTAGAGAACCATTATCTATCACAACGGGATTCCCTGTTAAAAGATTTGTACACACTGCCCTGAATTTTATTTTTAAATCATCGAAGCTGTTTTGTGTATGAACAGGAGCCTGAAGTGTAAGAATATTAAGAAAATTCGAAAGCTTGTGCCCTGTATTAATTGATGTTGGAATTATTGGTGAAAAACCATTGAGCCTTAAAGTTAAGATTGCTTTATCTTCGGTTATTTTTTGATCAACAAACAATTCCTGCCTGTCGGTTTCTCCTTCCGGAGATAACAGATCGTCCCACTCGGTATTGACAGCGATAGAATCTATCTGATCAACGGAATAACCCGCAGCATAAAGCCCTCCTACAATACTTCCCATGCTGGTACCAACAATCATATCAATACGAATGCCTGCTTCTTCGAGAGCCTTGAGAACACCAATTTGTGCTAATCCTCTTGCGCCGCCGCCGCTTAAGGCTAAGGCAATAATAGGTTTTTTGCCGGAAACTTTTTCTTCTAAACCGAATGGAAGCGATTTTACCTGGTAATCTGGTTTAAGGGTGTATGTATCCTGAGCAAAAGATTTGAAGATGCACAAGAAAATAAAAAGGGAAATTATTTTAAGTTGTCGGAACATTTAATAAAAGAGTTTTTATGCTGTTTAAAATAGCATAATTCTATTCCTTTATTAAATACAATATGATAAGACCTATTTTCTCTTTCTTTGTTGCTGCTGAACCTTTGTGTTTTTTTCTGCTGCCTCCATAAGCCTTGCCATAAAGCCTTTTTTCTTATTCTGGTTTTTAACCGGCTCAAGCACCATTCCATCATGTTTATGATTTATATAATACTGCTGTGCAATTGAGAGAACGTTGAACATAAAGTAATAAAGGTTAAGCCCGGAAGGAAAACTCATAAAAAGAATGGTAAGCATTACCGGCATAATGTAAATTAGCATTTGCTGTTTTGGATCTTTAACACTCATTTTTTGTTGAAAAAATGTTGTTATGCCCATAAGCAATGCAAGCCCTGAGATTTTATCAACTCCGAAAATTGGGATCTTAAACGGAATTACATATATAACATCGGGCCCGGATAAATCTGTAATCCAACCAAAGAAAGGCTGCTGACGCAGATCAATTGCTATCTGGAAAAGTCCCCAAAGAGCAATAAAGATAGGCATCTGAAGAAGCAAAGGAAAACATCCGCCAGCAGGATTAATGCCATAGGTCGAATAAAGCTTCATTGTTTCTTTGTTCGTCTTCTGGGGGTCATCTTTATACTTCTCTTTGATCTCTGCCATCATTGGTTGAAGAAGTTGCATCCTCTTCATTGAATAGAGACTTTTCTTTGTAAGAGGATATAAAACTATTTTAATAATTATTGAAAAGACAATAATTACAATTCCGTAGTTAGGAATGATCCCGTGGAGAAAATTAAATAACGGCAGAAGAACGAACTCTGCAATTGGCCGGACTATAAATTTCAATCCAAAGAAACTTCCGAAATCAACTATTGCTTCTAATTTGTTGTTATATTCTTTCAGGATATCATAATCAATAGGGCCGATGTAAATATTAAAATTTTGCTCTTCGTAATTTGTATTTTTAAAAGGTATGCTTATCCTTCCGCTGTAAATCTCTTCAATGCCTTGATTGTTAAATTGGTTTCTATAACCTTTAATATATGCCCCATCTATACCTGCCGGGTTTAACGGAGAAATAATAGCTGCAAAATATTTATTCCTGATTCCCAGCCAATCTACTCTTCCGCCATAATCTTCTTCTAAAGTTTCACCAACACTGCTTGCATCAACAATTACCTGTTCATCGCCATAGTAAACGCTTGCATTAGAAAAATTCGCTTCATCAACGGAATTTTCCTCAACAAATCTTATCCCATTTTCCCAAACCAGGTCGTAAGCATTGTTGCTTATAACATTATTCATTCCAATTAATTGGATACTGGAAAGTAAATTATATTTAGCCCCATAAAATGTATATGCTTTTTTTAATTCTCCTTTTTCTCCGGCTTTTAAAGAAAATTCTATTGTAAGGCTATCTTTGCCGGTTAATTTATAACGGCTTTTTTCTTTATTTGATTTGAAGGTTAGCCCCTTTGTATTTATTGCTTTTCCATCTGACGTAACAAATGCCAGATCATAAGAATTTCCCAGCGAGTTGTTTATCAGCTGTACCATGGTTTGGTAGTTTAAAGAATCAGAGCCCGCAGAATACCAGTTAAGAAATTTCTTAAGGAAATACTTCCTGATATTTCCGCCGTGTATTGATAGTTCTATAACGGCAACATCATTTTCGACAGTTATTATGCTTTCCTTGTTCTCCCCTGAAGTAAAATATTTCCCGAGATTCTGAGATGATGTATCCGATTCTTTAAAAACATCTTCCGGCCTCTCCACAACTGGCAACTTAATTGTTGAATCTGTTAATACTTTGGTTGTATCGTTTTGTTGTGTTTGTTGCGGTGGCGGTGCTGTTGGCGTATTTAAATACAGCCAGATAATCAGAATACCGCCAATTACTATAAACGCTAATGTTGTTTGTCTATCCATTTAATTTCCAATTACAATAATGGGTCATATCCGCCTTTGCTAAAGGGATTACACCTAAGAATTCTCCAAAAGGTTTTTATCCCGCCTTTTACAACACCATATTTTGAAAAAGCCTGGATTCCATAATCAGAACATGACGGATAAAACCGGCAGGAAGGTGGTAATACAGGAGATATAAATTTTTGATATCCCTTGATAAGGAGAACAAAAATTGCTTTCATTATAAGTCAATCTTTATCTTTCTCATTAATTCAAAAACACCCGGCATAATTTCGCTTAATCCTATTTTTTTATTCTTATTTTCATTCACAGAAAATGCTGATAAAATTAATTTAACACTCTTTTTTTTCTCGCTGCACGCTGTTATGAGTTCCTGTTTATTAAGCCTATAGGATTCTTTTATTAGCCGTTTAACTCTGTTTCTCCATACGGCCTTACCTGACTTTTTTGAAACCACCGCAGCTATTTTTACTCCATATTCCGGATTATCGTTTGTTAGGAAAATTGTTTTTATTTTTTGATCGCCGGATATAATTATTTTTCCGCCTGAATAAAGTTCTTCAAAATCTTTTTTACTTTTAATTCTTTCCTTTGAAGAAAGACCTTGTAGTTTCAAGGTTTCTACTTTTCATCGCTAACTGTCAATTTTTTTCTTCCTTTTGCTCTTCTGCTTGCTAAAACTTTTCTGCCGTTTTTAGTTTTCATTCGCTCCCTGAAACCATGTTTGTTTTTCCTTTTTCTGTTGCTTGGCTGATAAGTCCTTTTCATAATCCTATCCTTGTTTGATTTTCCTTAATTTTAGTTTGCAAAGATACTAAATAATAATTTCTATGCCCAATTTATACTTGTTTAAAATATTTTTGTTTTCTTTTAAGAATTAATTTGCGTGAGTAAGCATAACTTCCTATCTTTTATTCCAAGAGAGGCGAAATGTTTTATGTGAATATCTTGTGGATAATTTTTGTTTGTGAAAACGTTCCACAGAGTTTTGCAGTGCTGCCCCGTATAAAAACAAAATGATGGCTTGTGTGTAACGTCAATATGAATCTCATAACTTGTTAAATTTTGGTGGCTTATGCTGTCACGCATAATGTTAATATGTTGTGGATAACTTCCTTTGATATGCTGACGAGCTTTATTTTATATAGTTAAACTATCAACCGCTATAAAGTTTTCTATTGTGGATAAATAAAAATGCTTAACGCTCATTCTTCCCAAGAAATTATTTACTCCGAACCAACTACTGTTTGGAAAGAATGCTTAAAAAATATTAAAGACAATGTTACATTAATGACTTTCAATACCTGGTTTCTCCCTATTAAACCGGTAGAGTTAGATAATAAAACATTAAAAGTGCAACTCCCCAGCCAGTTTTTTTGGGAATGGATTGATGAACATTTCAATACATTAATTACAAAAACAATCAGGCAGGTTCTTGGTCCCGATGCCAAGCTCGCTTATATTATAAACGAAGATGTTGACAATTCACCACGCCTTGTTTCCAAACCTGTTACAACAAAGAGGGTTGAAAAACCAAAGCAAAATCTTTTAGAATCCCGGTTAAACGTAAGGTATACATTTGATAGCTTTATCAAAGGTGAAGGTAACCAGCTTGCCCGCGCAGCCGCTATGGCTATAAGTGATAATCCAGGCGGAACTTCATTCAATCCTCTTTTTGTTTATGGTGGTGTAGGTTTGGGCAAAACACATTTAATCCAGGCGGCTGGTAATAAAATTATTAATGAAAATCCTGATAAGAAAGTAATATATTTATCCTCAGATACTTTTACTGTTGATTTTGTGGAAGCAATTCAATCAAATAAAGTAAATGAGTTTTCTAATTTTTACAGAAGTATGGATGTACTGATCATAGATGACATTCAATTTTTAATCGGTAAAGAAAAAACACAGGATCTTTTCTTCCATATCTTTAACACTCTGCATCAATCAAGAAAACAAATAATTCTTTCAAGCGACAAGCCTCCAAAAGATTTAAGGGGACTTGATGAAAGACTTACTTCCAGATTTCAATGGGGTCTTTCTGCTGATATTCAACCTCCAGAACTTGAAACCAGAATTGCTATACTCAAAAGAAAATCCAATGATTATGGTATGAAGGTTTCATCAGAGATTTTAGAATATATTGCAAGCAATATTACTTCTAACATAAGGGAGCTGGAAGGATGTTTGATAAAGCTTCTGGCAAATGCATCTCTTAATTCTGTTGATATAGATTTTAATCTTGTAAAAAAAATAGTAAAAGAAATTGCTACCGACAGGAAATATAATATTACTGTAGAAAGCATTACTAAAATAGTCTGCTCTTATTTAAATATAGCGGAAAATAAAATAAGAGATAAAACCAGGAAAAAGGAAATCGTTTTGGCAAGACAACTTGCAATGTACCTTTCAAAAGAATTAACAAAATCATCTCTGAAAACAATAGGTTTGCAATTCGGCGGCAGGGATCATTCCACAGTTATTCATGCCTGTTCTTCTATTGAGGAAGCAATTTCCAAAGATCCTTCAATGAAGGATATGGTAAAAGCAATAAGAGTTCAGGTTGAATTAGTTTCCTCTTAAATAAAATTACCTTTTTTTAATAGCTTCTCCATAGGAACTATTTTATTTTTAAATAATTTTAATGTTAACATATAGGCAATAACATGTTAATAAAAGTTGTTTTATAAATTTTATATAACAACTATATTTTATTTGAGTTTTATCAACAACAAATTGTTAATAAAAGTTTGATATAAAATATTTAATTTAAGTAATGAAAATAGTTATTAACATATGTACCTTATTATAATTATTATATATATTTTTAAAACATGATTTAAATAATTATATATGTGTTGTTGTTATCTTAATAAACTAAAAATATAAGAATTAAAAAATCCTTTTTTCATTGAGATTAGCGGACATTTTAGTATTTTTGTACAATTCAAAAGGAGACATTAAATGGAGTTTAAGATAAACAGCAAAATGCTGGAAAAACTTCTTGCTAAAATTATTCCGGCTGTCCCATCCAGAACCCCAATGCCTATATTGGAAAATTTTCTTATTGAATTAAAAGATGGATTACTTACGGTTTCAGCTACAGACCTTGAAATTGCATTGAGGTCATCCATTAACGTTCCTTCAGATGAAAATATGAAAATGGTTGTGCCTGCAAAATTGTTTTATGATGTTGTAAGAAGTTTAGGAGATACACAAATAGTCTTCAAAACAGAACCAAATTCCAAACTCACTCTTTCTACAGAATCAGGTTTTTATAATTTAAGTTATTCAACAGCCGAAGATTTTCCCGATATTCCCGCAGTAACAAAAGAGAAAGAAATTGCTTTAAACGGAAATGATTTAAAAAGAGCTTTGGATCAAACTTCGTTTGCAATGAGCAGGGAAGATATGCGACCCGCAATGACCGGAACATTATTTGAATTTGCCGAAGATGGAATTCGTTTTGTTACAACAGACGGACATCGTCTTGTAAAATATGTTAACAGGAATCTGAAATTTAAAAAAGACGAACAATATATAATTCCTGAGAGAGCAATTTCCGTTCTAGCAAAACTGCTAGGAGAAACGGATGTAAAAATTTTTATAACCAAAACGCACATTGCATTTAATTTTGGAGACCTTGAATTTATATCAAGACTCATTGGAGAAAAATATCCTGCGTATACCAGCGTAATTCCACTTGAAAATGATAAAATTTTAAAAGTAAAAACTGTGGATTTACTTGCCACCATAAAAAGAATGATGTTGTTTTCAACATCCAATTCAAAGCAGGTTAAATTTTCTATAAAAGAAAATATGCTGGAAGTTTCTGCAGAAGATATTGATCATGGTTCCAACGCAAAGGAAAGCGTTTATTGTGAGTATAAAGGAGAACCTATGGACATTGGTTTTAACACGACCTATGTAAACGATATACTTTCTCATGTTAATGATGATGAGGCAATTTTTAAGTTACACTCACCAACAAAAGCATGTATAATAGAACCTGGCGAAGTTAGTGAAAATGAGGAACTAATGCTTTTATTGATGCCGGTGCGCTTGAATAATTAAAAATGATTTTAAAATCCATTCAGTTAAAGAACTTCAGAAATCATAAAAATATTTTATTAAACTTTTCAGAAAAATTGAATTACATAGTTGGAGGAAATGGGCAGGGAAAAACTTCAATACTCGAATCAATTTTTTATCTGTGCACAACAAAGAGTCACAACACAAAATCTGATAGTGAAGCTGTGATGTTTAACGAGAATGAGTTCGAGATTAATGGTGCTTTTACGGGAACGATTGAAAATATCGCAAGAGTATATTACTCGCATTTAGAAAACCGTAAATATTATTTCAAAGATGATAAACAGATTAACAGAGCCTCGGAGATAGTAGGAAAATTCCCCGTAGTCCTTCTTTCCCCCGAAGATCATTTAATAACCCAGGGATCTCCATCAGACCGAAGAAAATTTATTGATTCTGTTATTTCACAAGCAAACGAAACCTATCTGAAAAACCTTATGGATTATAACAGAATACTAAAACAAAGATCATCATTGTTAAACCAGATTAAAGAATCAGGCAAAAGAAATCTTTTTGAAGAACTTGATGCGTGGTCTTCTATTCTTATAAGCACAGGAACATATCTTATAAATCAGCGCAAGAAGTTCATAATTAATTTTAATGAATATGTTTTAAAATCGTATGAAGAAATAATGGGTTTTGATGAAAACCCGGAGATCGGCTATTCTTATATAAATAATTATGATGGCAACGATATTGAAGAAGAATTTAAAAAACAACTTGCAGCAAGAAGAGACGAAGAAATTGTTAGGGGAACAAATCTGGTTGGACCACAAAGAGACGATTTAATTTTAAAAATTGATGGACACGATCTTAAAACATTTGGCTCCCAGGGTCAGCATAAAACTTTCCAGGTAGTTTTAAGATTTGCAGAATATTTTTATCTAAGAGAAATTACAGGAACAGAACCCATCTTCCTTCTTGATGATGTTTTTGGCGAGCTTGATACACAAAGAGCAGCAAGGATAAGTGAATATTTAACAGACGTTGGACAGGCATTTATAACCGTTACAGACTTATCTGATTTTTCTTTCTTAAGGAGAAGTGAATCTGATAAGGTGATAAGACTATCACAGGGAGAAGTTATTTATGCATAAATTTGTAAGCATAAAAGAGGCATTTAATACTTATTCGGAGTTGGCAAAAACGCGCGAGGCTGTAAAAGAAATTGAAGTAACGGAAAAATTTTTCTTGGTTTTCCCCGAAATGGAAAAAGTGATTATACCTGCAAGCGTAAACAGAAAAGTTTTATTGCTAAGAGTAGAAAGCTCTGTTTTGAGAAGCGAACTCAGGCTTAATGAATCTCTTATGATTAATAAAATAAATAAATATTTTAACGAAGAAAGAATAAAATCAATAAGATTTATTAGATAGAAAAACCGGAAATAATTATGACGAAAACGACAGCAAGTAATGAATACAGTGCAAAAAATATTAATGTTCTCAAGGGTCTTGAAGCTGTAAGAAAAAGACCAGCAATGTACATTGGTGATGTAAGTGCAAGAGGGCTTCATCACTTGGTTAATGAAGTTGTTGATAACAGCATAGATGAAGCTTTGGCGGGTTATGCGGACAGCATCGAAATAACAATTCACAAAAACGAAAGCATTACAGTAGAAGACAATGGAAGGGGAATCCCGGTTGATATTCATCCCGAAGAAAAAAGATCTGCACTAGAAGTTGTTATGACCGTTCTCCATGCCGGCGGTAAGTTTGATAAAGATACTTACAAGGTATCTGGCGGTTTGCATGGCGTTGGAGTTTCGGTTGTAAATGCTTTGTCCGAATGGTTAAAGGTTGAAGTGAGAAGAAACGGGAATGTTTATTTCCAGGAATATGAAAGAGGTGTTCCTGTAAAGCCTGTAAAAGAAATTGGCAAGTGCAAAAAGAACGAGACCGGGACAAAAGTTAGCTTCTTTCCGGACAGAGAAGTATTCAAAGTAACCATGCTTAAATTTGATACTATTGCTGAAAGGATGAGGGAGCTTGCCTATCTTAATAAAAACATTACAATAAAAATTAAAGATGAGCGTGATGGTGAGGAAGCAGAATATCATTTTAAGGGAGGCCTTGTAGAGTTTGTTCAATACTTAGATGAAACCCGTCAACCACTTCATAAAACTGTTTATGTTGAAGGCGAAAAAGACAACACACCGGTTGAGATCGCATTTCAGTACAGCGATAGTTATACAGAAAATATTTTTTCTTATGTAAATAATATTAATACCCATGAGGGCGGAACTCATCTAGTAGGATTTAAAACGGCATTAACAAGAACGCTGAATACTTATGCTTACAAAAACAATCTTATAAAAGACAGTAAAATCACTCTGACAGGAGATGATTTTAGAGAAGGGCTAACCGCCGTTATTTCTGTTAAGGTTGCCGAACCTCAATTTGAAGGACAGACAAAAACAAAACTTGGAAACAGCGAAACAAAATCTGCAGTTGAAACATTGGTTGGAGAAAAACTCGCAGAATTTTTAGAAGAGAATCCTCCCGTTGGCAAAAAAATAATTGACAAATGTTTACGCGCTGCAGAAGCAAGAGAAGCTGCAAGAAAAGCAAGAGACCTTACAAGAAGAAAAAATGCTCTTGATAATATGAACCTGCCGGGAAAATTAGCAGACTGCTCAATAACCGATCCTGAGCTTTGTGAAATTTATATAGTTGAAGGAGATTC
>CAYNUV010000002.1:0-29356 GCA_964400245.1 uncultured Ignavibacteriaceae bacterium | reverse complement strand
AAACACTCGCAAAAATTCTTGATGTACCTTTTGCAATTGCAGATGCAACAACTTTAACAGAAGCCGGATATGTAGGCGATGATGTTGAAACAGTTCTTGTTCATCTTCTTCAGGCTGCGGATTATAATCTTGAACGAGCACAGAGAGGTATTGTTTATATAGATGAGATTGATAAAATAGCAAGGAAGAGTGAGAGTGCATCCATTACAAGGGATGTTTCTGGTGAGGGAGTTCAGCAGGCATTATTAAAAATTCTTGAAGGTACTGTTGCAGGAGTTCCGCCTAAAGGAGGAAGAAAACATCCTGAACAAAGCCTTATTAATGTTAACACAAAGAATATACTTTTTATTGTTGGTGGTGCTTTCGAGGGAATTGAGAAAATTATCGCTGCAAGAATTAATAAAAACAAAATGGGTTTCATTTCCGATATAAAAAGTAAAACCAAAGATGAAGATCTCTTAAAATATGTTTTACCTGAAGATCTTCTTCGTTTTGGATTAATACCTGAACTTATTGGAAGGTTACCCGTACTTGCCCCTCTACATACATTGTCTAAAGAAGCTTTTAAAAGCATTCTTACCGAACCAAGAAATGCAATTCTTAAACAATATAAAAAACTTTTTATGATGGAAGGAATTGAACTGGAGTTTGATCCCTTTTCTATTGATTCAATAGTTGAAAAAGCGATGGAAAGAAAAACAGGTGCAAGAGCTCTTCGTTCCATTGTGGAAGATTTTATGCTCGATATTATGTTCGATCTACCGGCAAAAGATAAAGTGGAGAAGTGCATCATTACTAAAGATGTAATTACTAAAGGCTCTGAACCTATTTATCTTGAAAGCGACAGGAAATCAGCTTAAAGCATTAGAAATTCATTTAGTTTAATTAGTCATGCCGGACTTGATCCGGCATCTCTTTTTAATATTAGAAAACATTTGTCAAGGATTTGAATATGTTTAAAGAGATTTTGTTTTTATTATGTGCTTCCCCTCTCTTTATTTTTTCTCAATCCAAAATTCTCATTTATATGGATTTGCAGCAGACAGATCATCTTAAAGCTTACGGAATAACTTTTCACGCACTTCTGGAAGGAACGAAAGCAGATTGGCTTCTTAATTACAGGGGCGGATCTTTTATGATGGATTTTTCAGATAAGATTGCTACAGAATGTAGGATAGAAGGAGTTACTTTCGATATTCTTTCATCTTCAGATGCGGTTAGTATTTACTCTGAAGTGCAGAGTGAAGATAATAATATGGATGTTGCAAGATTAGAGAAAGCACCAAAGATTGCTGTTTATGTTCCGCCGGGATTTCAGCCATGGGATGATGCTGTTACGCTCGCACTTGAGTATGCAAAAGTTCCTTATGATAAAATATGGAATGATGAAATTCTAAGGGGTGATCTTCAAAATTTTGATTGGCTTCATCTTCATCATGAGGATTTTACAGGACAATATGGAAAATTTTTTGCAAGCTTTGCAAATGCACAATGGTATATAGACCAGCAAATACAATATGAGAATAATGCAAAGAAGAACGGTTTCAAAAAAGTTTCTGAAATGATGGAGGCGATTTCATTAACAATAAAAAATTATATAGCACAGGGTGGATTTCTTTTTGCAATGTGCTCAGCCACAGATTCTTATGATATTTCCCTTGCTGCTGAAAATGTTGATATATGTGCTTCAATGTTTGATGGTGACGCCGCAGATGCCAATGCACAGGATAAACTTGATTTCACTAAATCACTCGCATTTGAAAATTTTAAACTTGAAATGAATCCTTACGTTTATGAATACAGCGATATAGATATCCAGCCGGTTGAGATAGGGAATTTTGATAATGATTATTTCACTCTGTTTGAATTCTCAGCAAAGTATGACCCGGTTCCAACTATGCTTACTCAGGATCATGTAAATGTTATTCGTGGGTTTATGGGACAAACAACAATGTTCAGGAAAGAGCTGATTAAAAAATCAGTAATCAATCTTGCAGAAAGACAGGGAACAAACCAGGTTAAATATATTCATGGAAATTTCGGAAGAGGAACATTTACATTTTTTGGCGGGCATGATCCTGAAGATTACCAGCATGCTGTTGGGGATCCGCCGACAGATTTAAATCTTTATAAAAACTCACCGGGCTATCGTTTAATTCTTAACAATATTCTTTTTCCTGCAGCTACTAAGAAAAAACAAAAAACATAAACTGATACCTTCAGATCAACTCCATAATTTTTCCGTAAAACAGAATTTATTCTGTGCCCATTTATTTATATTTTCTATGTATAAAAAAGAGTCTATTGCACAAGAGATATTCTTAATAGCCACGAGATTTATCTCGTGGAAAAAAGTCTCCACAAAATTAGGCTTTAGCCACAGATACATTTAACAATTTTCGGCTAAAGCCAAAGAATTTTAGTTTATCTACAACCCCGACATAAATGTCTGGGCTATACAAGGCATTCTAGAGATTTATGAAAAAAATAAAAATACAAAACAGCAAAAAAGAATTTCCCGTCGGCAAAATTGTTTGCATTGGCAGGAACTATACAGAACATGCAAAAGAACTTGGCAATGAAGTTGCTGATAAACCTGTTCTTTTTTTAAAGCCGGCATCTGCAATAATTTACTCAGGTGATAATGTTATTCATCCCGATTTCTCAAATGAAATGCACCACGAAGTTGAGCTTGTACTTTTAATTGGTAAGAAAATCAGTAAAGCAAGTTTAACAGAGGCGGAAGAAGCAATTATTGGTTATGGAGTTGGTCTTGATATGACGTTGCGGGATCTTCAGAATCAATTTAGAAAAAAAGGAGATCCCTGGACAATCTCAAAATGCTTTGATACTTCAGCAGTTGTTTCCGATTTTATTCTTAAAGAAAATTATAAACTGACACTTGATGAAGAAATATCTCTTTCTGTAAACGGAATTGTAAAGCAAAAAGATAAATTGAGTAAGATGATATTCAATCCTACACAGATAATTGAGTATATTTCTTCTTTAATGACACTTGAAGAAGGAGATCTTGTTTTTACCGGAACACCTGCGGGAGTAAGTAGAGTGAACAGAGGAGATAAATTAAGTGCTGAGATAAGTGGTGTTGCGAAGTTAGAGTGTGGAATTACTTAATTACAAGATTGAAAGATTAAAGAATTATGAATAATTTGAGAGCAAAAAAGTATATCTCTTGACTAAGGAAGAACATATAAATTATTGGGTAAAAACCGCAGAGCATGATATTGATGCTATGCAGGGGATCTTTGATGCAGGGAAATATGATTGGGCATTATTTGTCGGACATTTAGCTTTAGAGAAAATATTAAAAGCACATTGGGTTAAGAACAACCAAAATAATACTCCGCCGAAAATACATAATCTTATTAGCCTTTATAAGGAATCCAGTCTATCATTATTAAATGAAGATGATCTTGTTTTTCTCAATGAAGTTACAAGATATAATATTGAAGGTAGATATCCGGAAGCTAAATATGCATTCTATAAATTATGTACAAAAGAATTTACTGAACCAAGAATGATAAGAATAAAAAAATTATACCAATGGCTGTTAGCAAAAATATAGAACAGGAAATACTATCCTTTTATCAGCGTATTTCAAAAAAAATTAAAATAGATGGAATTTATCTATTTGGATCTTATGCGAAAGGTAATGCAAATGAAGACAGTGATGTTGATATAGCTGTTTTATCTGAAGAATTTGAGGGAATAAGATTTTTTGATGCTTCGAAAATTTCTAAGATTATTATACATGAAACATACCCCGAATTAGACTTTGCTGATTTCGAAATCCATCCTTACAAAACAGAAGACTTTACTGAAGATGATCCATTTGTTGCTGAGATTTTAAGAACGGGAATTAGGATAGTGTAAAAAATTTGATTAATAAAATCGTCGTCCTCAAAGAGTTTATTTCATAAGGATCATCTTCTTTTTTAAAACATATTTGTCTGTTTTAAAAACATAAAAATATGTTCCGGAAGAAAGATTTGAACCATCAAAGCTTGCCTCATAAGTTCCTGCCGGCTTTTCTTCATTAACAAGTGTTGTTATTTCTTTACCAAGTATGTCGAAAACTTTTAATGTTACAAAAGTTTACTTTGGAATTGAAAATGATATTTCTGTAAATGGATTGAATGGGTTTGGATAATTCTGATAAAGAACATATTCACTGGGCGCTTTTATTTCTGATTCCACTTCATTACTATACTCAAACCTCCCATCCAGGTCTATTACAGTCATCTTTTTTGTTGAAGGATTAACAAGTATTAGGTGACTTCCCTTTTGTCTGTCCTTAACAAAACCGAATTTTTCAAGTCCTTTAATTACTTCTCTCAGTTTAAGACTTGGAATACTTTTCATTTATATAGCAACTTCTATAGTGCTTTGATATATATTTTTAGGAATGGGTATAGAATTATTGCGAGCTATCAAACTTTCTAAATATAATTCAATAGCTTCTGTTATATTGGTTTCAGCTTCTTCAAGAGTATCACCCTGAGAATGGCATCCCGATAAAGAAGGAACATAAGCTATGTAACCACCTTCTTCTGCCGCTTCATATATAACCGGATATGAATATTTTTTTTTCATCATCTTGTCCTCAATTATTTCTTTGCTCTCTTCAAATTATTTATTTTTTATTATTATTTATATTAAATTTAGAAAATTAACCTGTTAGAATCTATTCTTACTTATTCAAACTCCCCAACGCCTTCTTAATCAACTCCTCAAGTGAAATATCCTTAGACGAGCTTAAAATATCTCTCACAACATTTTCCGCCATTTTATAATTGTAGCCTAAAGTTGTAAGTGCAGAAATCGCTTCCTGCTTTATGCTGTAGGAAATTGGTTGTCCTTCACTTTCTTTTATCTTATCAACTTTACTTCGTAGTTCAAGGACAACTCTTTCTGCGGTTTTTCTTCCAACTCCCGGTATTGCAATTAATCTTGAGACATTTCCAGCTTCAATTGCTTCTTTTAATTCATCAACTTGAATACCTGAAAGAACGCTTAAACCTAGCTTGGGCCCTATTCCGTTTACACTTATAAGAAGCTCAAACATTCCTTTTTCAGTTTCACTATAAAAACCAAAAAGAGTAATTGAATCTTCTTTAACACTCGTATAGATATGAAGTGAAACTTCTTTCTTATCGGAAATATTTTCAAAAGTATTTATTGAAATGTTGACTGAGTAACCAACTCCGTTTACATCAAGTAAAGTTTTGGTAGGTTTAATTGAAATTATTTTACCCGTTAGATAACCGATCATACAAATCTTTTAATCTTTTAATTTTTCAATCTTGTAATCTGAAGTTACCCTTTCCGGGAACTCTTCAACAAATGATTTCCAATCCTTGCCGCGTTTTTTATGAGTACCCATTCTGAATGCATGGCATAAAGCAACAGCTAATGCGTCCGATTCATCGTACTTCATTTTCATTTCTTTTACAGATAGAAGAATTTTAATCATATACGAAACCTGCTCTTTGGAAGCTGCTCCTTTTCCCACAACAGATTTTTTTATTTCTCTCGGCGAATATTCACTCATTGGCACTTTACAATGTGCAGCCGCAAGTATAGCAGCTCCCCTTGCATATCCAATCTTCATTGCCGACTGAACATTCTTATCATAAAAAGCTGTCTCAATTGCAAATTCATCTGGCTTGTATAGATGCATCAGCTTAATAAGGTCATCATAGATGATAACAAGTTTTTGTGAAAGAGAATTATTGGAGTGAAGTTTTATCAAACCATTTTTAATAAGAGAAAAGCTGCTGCCATTTTGTTTGATAATTCCGAACCCGGTTAGGTTTGTGCCCGGATCCACTCCTAAAATTATCATTACTTAAACTGATTTATTAATTGATTCTTCATCAAAGTCAGCATTTGAATAAACATTCTGCACATCATCTAAATCTTCAAGAGCTTCAATTAATTTCATAACTTTCTCTGCATCTTCACCTGAAACGGCAATTATGTTTTTAGCAATCCATTGAAGAGAGGCATTCTCCAAATTAATATTTTTTTCTTTAAGTGCTTTTCTTACAGGTTCAAAAGATTCTATTGATGTCTGGATCTCGAAATAATCATCTTCAGTCTGAAGATCATCTGCACCAGCATCAAGAATTATTTCCATTATCTCATCTTCGGATTTGCCCTGCTTAGATAAAGTTATAATTCCTTTCCTATGAAACATCCAGGCAACAGAACCACTTTCACCAAGTGATCCTCCATACTTACTGAAGACATGTCTTACTTCAGCAACGGTTCTGTTTTTATTATCTGTTGCTACCTCAGCCATTACTGCAATTCCTGCAGATGCGTAACCCTCATAAGTAAATTCATGAAATACAACTCCTTCTAATTCACCGGTAGCTTTTTTTACAGCGCGCTCAATATTGTCCTGGGGCATATTAGCAGACTTTGCGTTATCTATTGCAAGTCGTAGCCTGGGATTTCCGATTGGGTCGCCTCCCCCTTCACGTGCAGCAATTGTAATTTCTTTGATAAGCTTGGTAAACATTTTACCGCGCTTAGCATCAATCACAGCTTTTTTCCTTTTTGTTGTTGCCCACTTTGAATGACCTGACATAGTTAAACAAGCTCCTCAATTTTTTCTTTTATTTTTATGTCCTTGAATTTTAATTGGGGGAATACCCGCCCGTCTCTTTGTGTTTTATCAATTGAAAAAACAATATCCAGTGAAGAATTATTTTTTGAAATATCCTCATACAGGTTTCCCATATTGAAGCCGATGCAATCAAAAACTTTATCGGAACTATCCTGCTTAAGAGATATAAGAAGATGATTTAATCCTACAATTCTTGGAGTTCCTGCAATCTTAACATTTTCACTTAAAAATACAGGTCTCATATTACCAGGACCAAATGGCGAGAACTGATCGAGTATCCTGAGAAACTTAGGAGTAATTTCCGAGAATTTTAACTTAGCATCAATCCTGATTTCAGGCAGCAAATCTTCCTGTACTAAAGATTCTTTAACAATACTGTAAAAACGGTTCCTGAATTCTTCAAGCTTATCAACTTCAACAGCAAGGCCTGCCGCTGCCTGGTGGCCGCCGAAATGAATAAGCAAATCCTCACATTTTTTTAATGCATCATAGATGTTGAAATTGGATATACTACGTGCTGATCCTTTTGCTACGCCATCAACTGTTGTTAGCATTATTGTTGGCCTGTAATATTTTTCCACCAGGCGAGAAGCAACAATACCAATTACACCGGGATGCCAATCCTGCTGATGAAGAATTATAGCAAGCTCATTCTGAAGATCGATCGAGCTTTCAACTAAAGCAAGAGCGTTATCAAAAGTATCAACATCAAGTTTGCGTCTTTCGTAATTTTCTGTTTCAAGTACCTGGGCAAGCTGCAATGCTTCTTCTTTATTATTTGTAATCAGAAGCGCAACTGCACGGTGAGCATCACCTAAACGTCCTACAGCATTAATCCTTGGTGCAATTGTAAAAACAACCTGGCCTGAAGTTAAAGAACCAGTATGAATTCCGGCATTATCAATCAAAGCCTCAATACCCGGCCTTGGGCCGGTGTTAATTAAGTTTAATCCTTCTTTAACAAGTGTTCTGTTTTCATCTATAAGAGGAACAATATCAGCAGCACCTGCAAGAGCAACAAGGTCAAGATATTTTAAAGGTAAAATTCTTTTTCCAATTCTATCTGCAACTCCTTGTGCAAGTTTAAAAGCTATACCTGCACCTGAAAGAAATTTAAATGGATAATGACATTCAGGTTTCAAAGGATCAAGAACAGCAACAGCATTTGGCAACACATCTTTTGGCTGATGATGATCGCAAATTATTACATCAATCCCGAGTTGATTTGCGTAATCAGTTTCTTCGATTGCTGTTATACCGCAATCAACTGAAATAAGCAGAGTTGCTTCTATACTTTTTACATGATCTACACCACCAGTTGATAAACCATATCCTTCCGTTAATCGTTTTGGAATATAGAAATCAACATTAGCATCAAGTTCTTTTAGGAAAAGATAAAGAAGTGCAGTTGCACAAGTTCCATCAACATCATAATCACCAAAGATGCAGATCTTTTCATTTTCTGTGAGGGCTTTAATTAAACGCGTAGTTGCAGTATCCATTCCATCCATAAGAAATGGATTGTGAAGCGAATCTATTGAGGGACGGAAAAAAGCTTTTGCCTGTGAGTAATTTCTTATGTCTCTGTGTATTAAAAGATTGGCTAATATCTCAGAAATATTAAGCGTATCTGCTAAGGATTTTACAGCATACTCGTCCTGTATCTCTTGTAATTTCCAGCGGCATTTCAACATAATTTTTTAAAGGAACAAAAGTACAACCCAATTCTATAAGCCGAATTCTGTATCCCGATTAAACGGGACGGCAATTATTTATCTGATCCTGTTATTACTAACAGGCTTTAGCGGTCTACCCGGAAACTCAATTCCGCTTATTGCGGAACGTCAAAGCAGAACGTCTTTGTCTCCTTTACAAGAGAAAGTTTCCTTATTTGACCTTGCTTCGGGTGGGGTTTACCTTGCCAATAATGTTACCATTACTGCGGTAGGCTTTTACCCTGCCTTTTCACCCTTACTCCGAAAAAAATCGGGGCGGTATTTTTTCTGTGGCACTTTCCGTTCCCGATATAATCGGGACCCGGGAGTTACCCGGCACCCTGTTCTGTGAAGTTCGGACTTTCCTTCCCCGATATAATCGGGGATAATTGCCCGAATTGAATCGTACTTTTATTCTAAAATCCTTTTATAATTGTTAAATAATTAACAGATTGTTTCTTTGTGCAGCTAATATAATAAATTGGGTTGATTAAAGCAGTATTAAATTATCAAAGGTTAACCCAAAGAAGATAAAATTCTAATTTAGATTCAGAAATTAAATCAAATTTCCGATTGCTCAGCAACTTCCGGCGAAACTAAAATCCTTCCGCAATACTCACAAAAGAAAAGCTTGTTATTTCTTCTTATTTCAAGCTGCCTTTGAGAGGGAACGATATTATGACATCCCGAACAAGCAGACCTTTTAATTGTAACTACAGCTTTTCCTTTTTTTGCTTTTCTTATCCGGATATATGATGAATAATCAGCCTTCTTGGTCTTATCTACAATTTCCTTTCTTTGTGCTCTCAGCTTTGTTTCTTCTTTTTCATTTGCTTTGACAATCTCTTTAAGATCGGATTGTTTTTCTTTTAATTCATCAGTCAAAGTTTCAAGCTGCGGTTTAACTTCTTCAATTTCTTCGGCAAGCTTTTTACTTAAACCTGCCAGAGTATCATTTTCTGCTTCCAGTTTTTTAATATGTTCCTCAGTATGATCTATCTCTTTTGTAAGTGCATCATATTCTTTGTTGTTTCTTACCTGGTAAAGCTGAGCTTTAAATTTCTTTTGGTTTGATAAGAGCTTCTCCATTTCTTCTACATTTTCTTTTCTCTTATCAAGCGATTCTTTTTTCTGTTTTTCTTTCTCGGTTACACTTGTTTTAATTTCATTTATCTTACCTTCAAGAGACTCAACAGCATTAGGAAGATCGCCGCGAAGTTCTTCTAATTCATCCAGCTGATCATCAATCAACTGTAATTCATAAAGAATTTTAAGCCTGTTTATCAATTTAACTTTGCTCCTGAATTGTTATAAAAAATCACCGGGTTTGTTGTCTCACTATATTTATAAACTTTTATTTTTTTTCCTTTGGTTAAAGATGAGAGACGATTGTTCATTTCATCCAGTACAATAATTTCAGTTTCATAATGTCCTGCATCAATAAGAAGAAGTTTTTCTTCATTATCAAAAAAAGTATGATATTTTATATCAGCCGTAATGTATGAATCTGCACCAACATTAATTGCATCAGTAATAAGTTCAAAACCTGACCCTCCGCATACTGCAACTGTTTTAATCTTTTTCCCATTTCCTTTTGTATGCCGGAAGTTTTTAATCTTTAAACATTTTGCAACGTGAATTAAAAATTCATCACTGCTTATTGGTTTATCTAGTTCGCCAATTGCACCCATTCCGTAATTAATATTTTCATTATTAATTGGATAAACATCATAAGCCACTTCTTCATATGGATGGACTTTTTTTACTTCAGATAATATTTTCTCAAGTTTCCAGGAATCAATAAGAACTTCTAATTTAATTTCATTTACTTTTTCATTTTTGAGTTTCTTACCAAATGCAGGAGAAGTTTTTTCTGATCCTTTAAATGTTCCTTCACCTGCTGTTCTGAAACTGCAATTTGAATATTCACCAATAATACCGCCGCCATTTTCAAAAATTGTATTTGCAACTTTTTCTAAATGACTATCCGGTACAAAGATTATCAGCTTATATTGAGTTGATTTAAGATTAGTAAGAAAGCGGATGTTTTTAAGTTTTAAAGTTTTTGCCAATTCGAAGCTCACACCATTTTTTGTAAAATCAAGATTGGTATGTGCAGAATAGAGAGTTAAATCTTGCTTTATTAATTTTTCAATTATAAGTGACGCAGGGTCTTTATCAATATCAATTTTTTTTATGGGATTAAAAAGAAGAGGGTGATGATTTATTATAAGGTTACAATTTTTCTTAATTGCTTCATTAAGAACATTCATATTCAAATCTAAAGACAACAATATATTCTTAACTTTCCTTTCTACCGAACCAACCTGTAAACCCACGTTGTCCTTACTCCAGGCAATTCCTTTTGGCGCCCAACTTTCTATGTATTTAATTATTTCTCCGCAAGTCATATAAAAAAAATGCACTTCTAAGTTTGAAGTGCATTTTTTGTTGTTTTAATTTCTAAATCTGTTTGAAATTCAATAATATAATCTTTAAGAAATTTTAATTTCACTCTGTTTTCAGTTATCATTTTAAGCAAGTAAATTTAGATTATTCTCCTCTAATATTCAATAAAATATTATTTATAACCAAATTCATTTATTAATTAACAGAAACGGGTTTTTCTGCCCATTTTCCATCTTCTTTAATTAATTGAATTAAAGCATCAACAGCATTTTCAGCAGGAATATTTCTTTTAACAATATCTTTTTCCCTGTAGAGAGTTATTTTGCCAACTCCGGAACCAACGTAACCATAATCAGCATCTGCCATTTCACCGGGACCATTAACAATACATCCCATAATAGCAATCTTTACACCTTTAAGATGTTCTGTTTTTTTGCGTATCATTTCAGTTGTTTCCTGGAGATCGAAAAGTGTTCTGCCGCACGAAGGACAGGCGATATATTCGGTTTTTGAAATTCTAACTCTTGCAGCCTGAAGAATTCCAAAGAGAGTTCTGTTGATTATTTTTTCTTTGCTTTCCTCTTTAAGAAGTTTTTTTACATATTGATTTTTGCCGGAGTCAGAAATAAAATCATTTTCAACTTCTGCCCAAACTCCATCTCCATCACCATCAATCAAAAGAGAACCAAGATCGGTCGATGAGAACAACCTGAATTGATCAAGGCTTAAGTTTTTGTAAGATCGCTTTATTATAACAGGATGTTGAACCTGGTTGTTTATTAATTCAAAAAATGATCTCCTTTGTTCAGGCATTCCATGTTCATTTTCCGTAGTGAGAATGAGAACAAGGTTGTTATCATCTTTTATTTTATTAATAAATTCTTCTGAAATTGAATTCAAATCAAAAGAAACGAACTTAAGAATGTTTATATCATTTTCGGAGTTTAAATATTCTTCCGATGAATAAAACGGATAACCAATGTTCTTATTTTCAAAGGTTAGCCAGAATTTAAAATCATAAATTGCACGCAAGCCATTTGGAATATCAAAGGGTAATTTTTTATTCCCAAGATATAATAAATCAGGAGCCATATCATTCATATTCCATTTATCTGTTTCAGCATTATAGAAATAACCGATGTCTGAAAGATCTTTATGATCCTTAATTTCTCTTTTGCTGTAATCTGCAATTACACGAGCTACAATTCCGCTTCCTATACCACAAACTTCAAATGAATGTCTTTTTTGATATTCAAAAGGATTGAATGGCGGATCTTCAATTGATGTTATTGAATTATGATTTTCTCTTTCCTTATATCTATCCGCAAGGATTATTGCAACAGGAGCTTCAAACTCAGGATCTTCAGTAAGAGAAACTCTGATTGTATCTCCCAAACCATCTTCAAGCAATGCCCCGATTCCTAAAGCAGATTTTATTCTTCCATCTTCACCGCCTCCTGCTTCTGTTACGCCAAGGTGAAGAGGATAATTCATGCCTTCCTCTTTCAGCTTCTGAACCAAAAGTCTGTAAGCCTGTATCATTACCTGCGGGTTGCTTGCTTTCATTGAAAGAATAATATCATAATAGTTTAGTTCTTCGCAAATTCTTACAAACTCCAAAGCAGATTCAACCATTCCAAGAGGTGTATCTCCATAGCGGCTCATAATTCTATCAGATAAAGAACCATGGTTTGTTCCGATCCTCATTGCTGTGCCATACTCTTTACAAATCTTAACAAGAGGAGAAAATTTGTTTCTTATCCTTTCAAGTTCCGCATCATATTTATCATCGGTGTATTCTATAACTTCAAACTTTTTCCTGTCGGCGTAGTTGCCCGGATTTACACGAACCTTCTCAACAATTCTTGCAGCTATCTCTGCAGCATTTGGAGTAAAATGAATATCGGCAATCAAAGGAACTTCATAACCTCGCGCTCTTAGTTCTTTTTTAATGTTCTCTAAATTTTGTGCTTCAAGTTTGCTTGGCGCTGTTATCCTGACATAATCACATCCTGATTCAACCATCCTTATTGTCTGTTCAACGGTGGCTTTAGTATCCATTGTATCGGTTATTGTCATTGATTGGATACGAACAGGACTGTCTCCGCCGAGAGGAATATTTCCAACCTGAACTTCTCTTGTTTTATAACGGGAATATTTAGTTAAGCTGTTGCAGTATTCTTTGAACTTTGAAATAGTTTCAATCATAAATCAAAATAAATTATAAAAACAAATTTCCTAATAAATCTATAAAAGTCTGATTTTACTCGCTTAGACAGGGAAATATACTAAATGCAGGTGAGTGTTTAAAATTTTACCTTCTCAATAATCAGGCATTAATTCCATATAAGAAGGATGCAATCTGAAGAGAGAATCCTGCAATTCTGAACCCTCAAGCTTTTTTTTGGAATATTCATACTCCAGTTCATTGTATTGATTTTCAAGCCAGTAACTAAACGGTTTCGGTTTAAGGAATTCAATTTGTTTAATCCTGTATTCAATCATTGCTCCTTTGCACATTTCACATGGTTCATAAGTGGTTATAATCTTTATTGAATCCCTGCTGAGGTAATTAAATGTTTCCAACCCGATATTTTTTATTGCATCTGATATTGCATTAATAATTGCATGCCCGCCCGCCTCAGAATCTCTTATAACTGTATTATGTCCTCTCCCAATGATTTCAAAGTTGTAAATAAGAATTGCAGAAATAGGCATATCCTGACTTTTAAGAGCATTTTGTCCAATTGCATCAAGTTCTTTTTTGTACTGGACAATCAGTTTCTTCTTTGAGCCAACCTGGTAAAACTGTGTTCTAAGTATAAAAACAGCAATGATTAAAAAAAATATTATAGAAACAAATATTGCAAACTTCTTTAATTTCAATTTATCTTACTCTTTTTTGATTTGTAAATTCATTATAATTTCTATTATTAGCAATTGTATTTACTTCTAATAGAATTTTGTTAAATTTCTTGCTCAATATAAAGCAAAAACTATGCGAGTACCTGAAAGCAAAATAGAGGAAATTCGGTCTGCTGCAAGCATAGTAGATGTAATTTCCGGCTATGTGCAGTTAAGGAAAAGAGGAAAAAATTACCTTGGGCTTTGCCCTTTTCACAATGAAAAAACACCTTCTTTTACCGTAAGCGAAGAAAAGCAGATATTTAATTGCTTCGGGTGCCATGCTGGCGGGAACGTTTTTAAATTCCTTATGGAATATGAAAAGATATCGTTTGTTGAAGCTGTCCAGGAACTTGCAAAACAGCTTGGGATTGAGATCGAGTATGATTCTACCCTGGGATATGAAAGGCAAAGCGAGCAGGAAGTTCTTTATGATATAAACACAGAGGCCGCAAAGTATTTTTATAACAATCTTCAGAATTCTGAAGAAGGAGAAGTCGCAAGAAAATATTTAAAAGAAAGAAAGATAAAACCCCAGACCATCACTTCATTCGGTCTTGGTTACGCTTTAAGAGGATGGGAACACTTCTTAAACTTTGCCAGGGAAAGAAAGCTTAACTTAGATAAAATTGTTGAACTTGGATTGCTCGGAAGAAATGATGACGGACGATTATATGATAAGTTTGTCGGAAGGTTGATCTTCCCGATATTTTCTCCCAACGGCCGCGTTGTTGCATTTGCAGGACGAATTTTAGAAGATAGAGAAAATACTGCAAAGTATTTGAACTCACCCGAATCTCAAGTCTATTATAAAGGAAGAATCTTATACGGACTCTCCTTTGCTAAAGATGAAATCAGAAAGCTTGACAAGGCTATTCTTGTCGAAGGATACATGGATTTAATTTCTCTTTATCAAAGCGGAATTAAAAATGTTGTTGCAGTTTCAGGAACTGCTTTAACGGATGAACAGGTACAGCTTTTATCCCGATATACCAAAAATTTTGTTCTTTTATTCGATGCCGATACTGCTGGCATAAACGCTTCGATGAGAGGCATAGACCTTCTCTTGAAAAGAGATATTGAGGTAAAGATAGCTGCTCTTCCACAGGGGGAAGATCCCGATTCATTCGTAAACAAATATGGTAAAGATGATTTTGAAGAGTTGATCAAAAAAGCAGAAAACTTTGTTGAATATCAGTCAGGATATTTTGAAAAGCAGGGAATGTTTGATGATCCGGCTAAGATGAGCGAAGCGATAAGGGAGTTAGTAAAATCTGCATCCCATGTTAATGATGAATTGAAGAGAACTCTTATATTAAAGTCGATTGCACACAAATTTAAAATCAGAACCAACTTAATTGAGCATGAATTTGATAGATTAAAAAAAGACTCGACTAAGAAGATTAAGAAAATCGAAAGAAGTATAGACAGATTAACTAACGAACTTGAAGAACAAAGAAGCTATAATAAAAATATAATTTATCTTACTGTTGAGTTTAAATATGGGAATGTTGAAATTGAATTACTTAAACTATTATTTGAAAATGATTACAAAATCACTTCATTTATTTTCGATCATATAAGCCCTGATGAATTTGAACGACCAGATTTGCAAATTATTGCTAAGTTAGCTTACGAAAGTTTTACTAATAGTGGTATTGTAGATGCAGGTTTTGTAGAAACAAATCTCCCAGATCAAAAAGCCAGACAAGATTTCTTTGAAATCATATTTGACAGAAATCAAATAAGCCAAAAGTGGGGAACTCTTCGTTCTGATAATTCACGAGAGAAAGTCTTAGAACGATCAACAATTGATACGGTTTGTAATTTTATGGAACATAAAATTACGGAAGAAACAGATAGATTATTTAAAGAAATAACTAAAGTACAAGATGAATGGTACTTACACGAAGATGAGCCACGTTTGATTGAACTTATGCATACTAAAGATAAACTTAATGTAAGTAAATTGACTTTAAAAGAAGAGATTATGAATAACTATAATAATTACCATAAACAAAATTGATATTACATTAGGCAAAAACTGGAACAGTAATTATTAAAAATATAAGCTGAAAAGTAAAGGAGTGATTTAAAGCTAATGTATGTTATACAAATGGGAGGAAGAAAAATATGCCTTCGACAGATATTCAAGAGTGGAATGATATAAAAAATAGTTTTTCCAATTCTAGTTTATTATTGGGAAATGGTTTTTCAATAAATATTCATAGCAAGTTCATCTATGATTCATTATTTGAAAAATTTATATCTAATTTAAATAATGATCAAAAAATAATTTTCCAAAGTTTCAAAACAACTAATTTTGAATTAATCCTAAAACATTTACAGACTTCTAAAAAAGTTAATGAAATTTTTGAAATTGATAATTCAAAAATAGTTGAAGCAACAGAAGTTATAAAAGCCGGACTAATAAAAACCGTTAATGAAAATCATCCAAAGAAATCAGAAATTGACTGGGATAGGTTAAGGGAAGTAGCAACTAGTTTGGAACAGTTTAAGGATATTTATACACTTAGCTATGATGCTCTTTTATATCATATCATTCTATTAGTAAATGATAGATATAAAAATAAAGAGACTAAATATCGTTATAATGATTACTTTTGGGCATCATATAACAATAATTTTCTTGAGTTTAAAGATTTTCAAACCTACCCAGATTACCGACATGTTTATTATCTTCATGGAGCCTTATTCATATTTAAACATTTACACTATGATTTAAAAATAAGGAATAATGATACTGCTGATGAATTAATAGATTTAATTTCTAGAGCTATTGATGAAGATTTAATCCCCCTTTTCATTAGCGAAGGTAGTTCTGAAGAAAAAATGCTTTCATTAAGTCAAAGTGATTATCTTCGTTTTTCAAGCAATATGCTAAAGCTATGTAACGATAATCTTGTAATTTATGGCGCTAGTTTTTCTGAACCAGATAAACATATTGTGGATGCTATAAATAAAAATATTAGAAATATTGCTATTAGTATATATACTTCAGGTAGAAGTAAAGAACAACTTGAAGACAGTTCATTACAATATAAGAGACTTTTTATAAATCAGAGTTTATCTTTTTTCAATTCATCTACATTATTTTAATTAGGAATGACGAATAACCCAATTATTCTGAGCAGAAGAAAAATAGGTTCTTTCCGAATGAAAAACCCGGTATAATGAAAAGAAATCGTGAGCTTGAAAAAGAAAAGAGTTTGATCGTAAAAGAATTAAGCAGCGAAGAAGTTGTTTAAATAAAATTTCATTCCAAAGTATAATTTAAACTAAACCCTTTACTCAAAGTTTGGATAAAGCAAACAAAATATTAAAAGATATTTTTGGTTATGATTCATTCAGGCCTCTTCAGAGTGAGATTATCCAAAACATCTTAAATAAAAAAGATACTCTTGTTATTATGCCTACCGGTGGAGGGAAATCTATCTGTTATCAAATTCCCGCATTAATATTTGATGGACTAACAGTTGTTATTTCTCCGCTCATCTCTTTAATGAAGGATCAGGTTGAACAATTAAAAGAGCTTGGCGTTCAAACTGCATTGTTAAACAGTTCTCTACCTTCTGAAGTTTACAGGAATAATTTTGCAAGTGTTAAAAACAAACAGGCAAAGCTCCTTTATATTGCGCCGGAATCTTTAGTAAAAGAAGAAGTATCAAATCTTTTAAAAAGCATTAAGCTTGATTGTATTACTGTTGATGAAGCTCATTGTATTTCAGAATGGGGACATGATTTCAGAAAGGAATACAGGCTGCTTGGAAATTTAAGAAAAAATTTTCCATCTGCAGTTTGTGTTGGTCTAACTGCTACTGCAACCCCAAGGGTTCAGAACGATATAATTAAAAATTTAAATATGACCAATTCTCAAAAATTTGTTGCAAGCTTCAACAGGGAAAATCTTTTTCTGCAGGTAATACCTAAAAGAGATTCTTTCCGGCAAACAATAAATTTTTTAAATGAACATAAGGATCAACCGGGAATTATATATTGCTTTTCCCGTAAGCAGGTGGATAACCTTAGCGAGGATTTATCTGAACTGGGTTTTTCAACCAGACCTTATCATGCAGGATTATCTGATGAGGAAAGAAATAAAAGCCAGGATCTTTTTATTAAAGACAAAGTTCAGATTATAATTGCTACCATTGCATTTGGAATGGGAATTAATAAATCGAATGTAAGATTCGTGCTTCACTTTGATCTTCCCAAAAATATTGAATCCTACTACCAGGAAATCGGCAGATCGGGACGAGATGGCTTAAGAGCAGATTGTCTTCTTCTTTTCAGTTATGGGGATATTTCAAAAATAAATTATTTCATTGATCAGAAAGAAAATGATGCTGAACGGCTTGCTGCCAAAGTTCACCTTGATGCTATGGTTAAATATGCTGAAACCGAAATCTGCAGGAGAAATCCTCTCATAAATTATTTTGGTGAGATTTATAAGAGTGAAAACTGCAGTATGTGCGATAATTGTTTGGCGGAAGAAAAGGAAATGAGTGACATTACAATTCCAGCTCAAAAATTTTTGTCCGCAGTTAAAAGAACCGGGGAGATTTTCGGTGCAAATTATATTATTGATGTTTTAACTGGGACAGTATCGGATAGAATTTTAAGCAATGGACACCAGAGGTTATCCGTTTTTGGTATTGGAAAAGAATTTAACAAGAAACAATGGCAGATGTTGACTCAGCAGTTTGTTCAAAAGGAATTTCTGATAAGAGATATTGAGTTCGGCAGCTTAAAACTTTCTGAAAAGGGAAATGGTGTTTTATTTAAGAAGGAAAAAGTTCTTGGTAATATCAGGGAACCTGAATCACCATCTCAAAAGATAAAACAATCTGGTTTAGATTTATCTTATGATCATGAATTATTTGAATTATTGAGGAGAGAACGTAAAGAACTTGCCGAAGAAAATAATGTTCCTCCTTATGTGATTTTTTCAGACAGATCGTTGACTGAAATGGCAATGAGTTATCCTCAGAATGATGAGAGCTTTCTGAGAATAAGTGGTGTAGGCATAAAAAAGCTTGAAAGTTATGGCGACATTTTTTTATCCATCATTAAAAGTCATTGCTTAAGAAAAAATATTCTAAGTTCAGACTTCAGGCAGAAAAAAGCAGGCAGGCAAAACCCGGATACGCTTAAATACAGAGTTGTAGGCCAATCCTATAACAATGGAAGCCCGATTGACAAATTAGCAGATGAAAACAAAGTAAAACCGCAAACCATAATTAATCATATAGCCCGTTATGCAAATGAAGGAAACAAGATCAGGCTGGATGGCTTGCTGGAAAAACTCTCGGTCAAATCAGATAAGCATCAAAAAATATTTGATGAATTTGACAGGGAAGGCATATCAATTTTAAAGAATATTTATGAAAAGTTTAACGGAGAAATTTCTTATGAAGATTTGCACATTCTTAGGATAATTTATTTACAAAGGGGGGCATTTCCAAATTAATTTCATAATCGTACTCCTAATCCTGAATCAATTAAAGAGCACGATTATAATATTCTAATTAAAGTAAGCTTGAATCAATATAATTATTTCTTTACAGGCACATCATGTTTTATCTTTGTCCACATCTCTTCGAATTTAAATTCTTTGTGAGTAGGACTTTCTTCATTATGGCATTTCTTACATAGATCTTCTGTTTTTTCGTAAACCATTAATCCATTTTCTACAGAAAGTTTTTTGTCTTCCATAACTTTTTTGGATTTGTATTCGGAACCTGGCCCATGACATGTTTCGCACTGGACTCCATCTTCAATATTGAATTTTTCTCCTCGCATTGTAACATCAACATTGTATCCTGAAACATGGCATTTTAAACAAGCTTCAGTTTCTACTGCTTTAGTTGTGAATCCCTTTTCTTTAGCAACTTTATTTGCTTCATCCGTTAAGAGAACTTTATAAGCTTGAGCATGTTTACTTTTTTCCCATATACTTAATTGCTGTCCCTGAGCTTCAGTTTTATGGCACATACCGCACATTTTTGTGCCAATATAACTTGGTGTAGCAACAACATTCTCCTGCTTAGATAAAAAGCCGAACTGGAGAAATATTAAAAGTGAAAACGAGCATAATAAAATTGATTTTATCATAATTACCCCTTCATTAAATTGAAAAATATAAATTAAGATGTAAGTGCATACATTTGATCAACATACTAAGTTTAAACTACATGGAAAATAGATTTAAATAAAGTATTTATACTGTTATTGGTAGGAAAATTTTTATTTTGTTTTTTATCACAAAATAACGAAAGTAAAAAAATAAAAAATAAGATTGAACTAACCGGTTATATATTTCGATATAAAGCTGTCTTTCTGTAACTTCGGACGCATCAATCTTAATAATTTAATTTTTATTTAATATGAACTACCGGATGGCAAAAACTGGGAAACTAATGATTGATATATTGCCGGATAAATGCGACTTCTGCGGATGTTGTGTAGGCATTTGTCCGGAAGATGCAATAGAATTAAAGGAAGCCGAGATATTTATAATTGATCCGCGATGCACCAATTGTGCTAAATGCGTTTGGAGCTGCCCGATTGAAGTAATTAAGTTTAATAAAGAAGGAGTTACTGTTTAAGTTGGCCATGGACAGTCTTCGGTCAGCAGTCAATAATTGTAATTTCGTAAATTGCCAACTGCAAATTGAAGACTGCATACTTTGTTACGAAAAGATGATTATAGAAAGTTAACTGATAACAAATTGATAGAATGAAAAACGAATACGACATAATAGTAGTTGGAGCGGGACCTGCGGGAAGTATTGCTGCAAGGTATGCTGCTGAACAGGGAGTTTCTGTTATGATGTTAGAAAAAGACAGAGATGTTGGTTATCCTGTCCGGTGTGGTGAAGCAATAAGTAAAGCCGGAGTTGAAGAGTTCATCAAACCTGATCCGAAATGGATTGCAGCAACGATTAGCAAATTTTCTTTTAATGCACCGGATGAAACAGAAGTTATTCTTGATTTTGGCGAAGCGGGTTATGTTCTTGAAAGGCGGATTTTTGATTACGAGCTTGCAAGAACTGCTGCTGTTGCCGGTGCGGAAATCTTAACAAGAGCGTATGTGAACGAATTGATTTTTGAAAATGGGAAAGTTGCCGGAGTTAAATATGAATACAAGGGTGAACAGAAAGAACTAAAAGCAAAAGTTGTTATAGCCGCAGATGGCGTTGAATCAAGAGTTGGAAGATGGGCGGGGCTTACTACTCATATTGATTTCCGTGATATGGAAAGTGCTGTACAAATTACTGCTGCAAATATTCCTGTTGATCAGAATACGCTTTACTTTTATTTTGGACAGGATTATGCACCACAGGGATATTTCTGGATTTTTCCCAAAGGAAATAACAAGGCAAACATTGGTCTTGGTGTAAGCGGGTTAATCGGGAAGAAAAAATCGGCACTCTCTTTTCTTAATGATTTTATGGAAAGATATTATCCTTCAGCTCCGGTTCTTACAACTATAGCTGGGGGAGTTCCTTGTAGCATAACTCTAAGTAAAATTTCTGCATATGGAATAATGTTAGTCGGTGATGCTGCACGCCAGGTAAATCCATTAAGTGGAGGAGGAATTGCATCGGGAATGATTGGCGGAAGCATTGCCGGAAAAATTGCTGCCGAAGCAATTAAGATGAATAAACTTGATCACATTCTTACTTACGATAAAGCCTGGGCTGACAGGCTTGGTAAACGACATGAGACTTTTGACAGAATTAAAAACGGAATTTATAATTTTTCAGATGAGAAGTTTAATAATATTGCTCACTCTATAAACAAAGTTCCTTATCAGAAAAGAACATTGGGGAGAGTGTTTACAACCGCCCTTATAAATCAACCCTCGTTACTTGTTGATGTAGCAAGGGTTTTTATGGTTTGAAAAACCTCTAAAAACCTCCGAGGTTTTCGAAACCTCGGAGGTTTTACCTGAAATTATTCAATCATATCTTTATTCTCACTTAATCTTTTAGCCATTCTAACAAAGAGTAATAAATTCTTCTCTGTATCCAAACCTATCTTTACCTTTGCTTTCTTCAGCAAGTTTTATGATGCTGTCAAAATCAGAATCGCCTTTATATTTGCTTTCTCTTAAAAGCATTGCAAACTAAACTACTGCTGAAGAAAATTTCAGGTTATTTGATATCTTTTCAAAATCAGAAACATTTTCTTTCAGCACATTAGAAATAAGTTTGCTCGTTTCTTCATCCGGTTCTTTATACCTGAGATTTAATGTTAGAACTTCTTCAGATTCCACAGCAAAATCTTTTAGCTTATTCTCCTGGTATTTAAGATTCTCAATATTTTTTAAGGCAGTTACTTCAGTAACAGGAACAACTTCATACAATGCAGTAACCGTATGACCGGCACCAAGTTCTCCTGCATCTTTTGTATCATCTTCAAAATCTTCTTTCTTTAACAAACGGTTTTCATATCCTATAAGGCGGTAGCTTTTAACTTTTACTGGATTGAACTCAATCTGAATCTTTACATCTTTAGCAATGGTAAACAGAGTTGACATTATTTCATGTCCGAGAACTTTCTTTGCTTCAAGAATATTATCTATATAATAATAATTCCCGTTCCCTTTATCCGCAATTTGTTCAAGGCGGTCATCTTTATAATTTCCCATTCCGAATCCAAGGATAGTTATATAAATTCCTTCTTTCTTTTTCTCTTCAATAAGCCTTACCATTTCAGATGTACTTGAAACACCAACATTAAAGTCTCCATCCGTTGCAAGGATTATCCTGTTGTTGCCCTCTTTTATAAAGTTTTCTTTAGCAATTTTATATGCAAGTTGAATTCCTTGTCCTCCTGCTGTAGAACCTCCGGCCTGAAGTCTTTCAATTGCTTCAATTATCTTTTCTTTTTCTGTTGCCTGTGTTGAAGGTAAAATCAATCCGGCAGCACCTGCATAAACAACAATGGCTATTCTATCCTGTGGAGATAAATTTTTAACCATCAGCTTATAGGCTTTCTTCAAAAGCGGGAGTTTGTTTTCAGGTTCCATTGAACCGGAGATATCAATCAGGAAAACAAAATTGCCCGGTCTTCTTTCTTCATCAGTCAGCTCTTTTCCTTTTATTCCAATATGAACAAGATAATTATCCTCATTCCACGGACACTTACTCATTTCTGAAAAGACCGAGAATGGTTTATCCTTTTCCGGTTTAGGATAATCGTAATCAAAGTAGTTCACAAATTCTTCAATCCTTATTGCATCTTTAGGAGGAAGACTTCCATCCATTATAAATCTTCTTGCATTACTGTAAGATGCAGCATCAACATCTATTGAAAAAGTTGAGAGGGGATTACTATAAGCATCGAGGAAATCATTTTCTATAATTAAACCATACTCCTCTGTGTTGAAAGCATCAGATGGATAGCGAATATCCTTTCCTTTACCATTAATAACTCCGGCAGGAATGTTTTTGATTTTGAAACCCCCATCTATATCAGTTACAACTCCCCAATTTGTACCATCAAGAATAATATTAGCACCAACTAAAGGTTCTTCAGAATCTTTATCAGTTACGATTCCTGAAATTATTGCATTTTGCGGAAATGCCTGGAGTGAAAACAGAACGAATAATAGAAAAAGCTTTTTCATAATTGTCCTCCAACTTTTTAATTTGAAAATATTTTTGTGTTCTGTTACAATCAACTACTATATTTGGTTCCATTGGCAGGTACTGATTATTTGCACTACATCAAAAAGAAAATCTCAGATCGTCTTACTTTGTTTCCTAATATTTTGATATATTTTTTAATACAAATATTCATCTCTTTTATATGGCTAAAAACAATCTTAATCCCCCGGATCAGACAGAAGAATTAACTTCAGGAAAACTGCAGGATTTTGTTAATGTGTTTAACGATCAATTCTTCTGGTTCAAAGATGATTCCGGAAATATTAATTATTCAAACAATTTTTCTGATGTTACAGGATACTCACCTGACGAATTAAATTCAATTTCAGAAATTATTATTGATGATGACAAAGCTGCATATAACAAAACCTTTATTGAACACCCAACTAATTCCAGTCAATCATTTGAAATTGAGTACAGGGTTTTAACAAAGGATGGCAAAGTTAAATGGTTAAATGAAAGGGTTAAGATTTTTTATGATAATTTTGGGGAAATATTAAGAATGATAGGCAGAGTAACTGATATTTCCGACGCGAAGTTTAGTGAAATTCATCTTAAAGAAAATAATTCTGAACTTAAAAAACAAAACACTGCAAAGGATAGTTTTTTTAATCTTCTTTCTCATGATCTCAAATCTCCTTTTACAAGCATACTTGGTTTTGTCGAGATATTAATTAAGGAATTTGAAATAAGCGAATCTGAAAGGAATGAATATCTTTTGTATATCCATTCTTCATCAGAAAAATTATTACGGTTTATAAATAATTTACTTGATTGGTCAAGACTGCAAACCGGAAAGCTTAAGATTAATTCGAAGAGAATTAATCTTAAGTCACTAATATATAATTGTGTTTCATCTTTAACAGCTGACGCAGTAAGAAAAAAAATTGTAATTAAAGTTGAAGTTGATAATAAATTACAGGTTGGCGGAGATGAAAGATTGTTAAGCATTGCAATTACAAATTTGATTAGTAATGCAATAAAGTTTTCCGGGTATGAATCTAAAGTATATATCAAAGTTTCACAATTCAATGATGAACTTGCAGAGTTAATAGTAAAAGATGAAGGAGTTGGAATTCCCGACAGAGATAAAATCAGAATGTTTAAAATAGAAAGTATGTTTTCAACACAGGACACAGATGGTGAAAAAGGAACCGGCTTTGGATTAACATTATCAAAAGAAATTTTTGAAAAGCATAGCGGCAACATTTGGTTCTATTCTGAAGAAGGAAAAGGAAGTGAATTTCATGTCACTCTTCCTTCATCTGAGAATGCAATCCTGATTATTGAAACCGATGATGAAAAAAGAAATTCCCTCATATCGCTTTTAGAAAAAAAATATTCCAATTATAAAATAATTACGGCGGAAAATGTTAATGATGCGCTCAACAACCGCAGTAATGTTTTACTATCAGTAATAATTCTTTACCATGAAATGCCTTTGATGAATGGGGTTCAGCTCATAGAAACTTTATTAAACAACAATAATGAATCGGGGACTAAAATAATTTCATTTTCCGATTCGTTTACTGAAGAGATTAAAAGCAGCTATAATAAACTGGGACAAACAATTTTTCTAAAAAATTCATTTACGGGAAACCAAATTTCCGAAGCTCTCCAGGATCTTTTAAATTAAACTTTAATAAGGGGATTAGCTAAATTCCAAATTACTTTTCCATTGCTTATATTTTGAATCAAAAAAATAGGAGGATAATTTGAATCTTGCAGTTGTTGGAACCGGTTATGTAGGTCTGGTAACCGGAACATGTTTTGCAGAAACCGGAAATACAGTAACCTGTGTTGATATTGATGAAAAGAAAGTAGAAAAATTAAAAAATGGTATTGTTCCTATCTTTGAGCCCGGACTTGATTTGCTCTTTGAAAGGAATATAAGAGAAAAGAGAATTTTATTTACAACTGATCTTCATGAAGCCGTAAGAAAAAGTGAAGTAATATTTTTGTGTCTGCCAACTCCTCAGGGCGGCGATGGTAAAGCTGACTTAAGTTATGTTCTCAAAGTTGCAGATGATCTTGGGAAATTCTTTAAAGAAGAGCCGAACATCGGATATAAGATTCTTGTTGATAAAAGCACAGTCCCGGTTGGTACAAGTGATAAGGTAAAAGAGACTGTTAAAAAGCATGCACCCAATTTCGATTTTGATGTTGCCTCAAATCCTGAATTCTTAAGAGAAGGAATGGCAGTTGAAGATTTTATGAAGCCTGAAAGAGTTGTAATTGGCACAAGCAATCCTAAAGCAAAAAATACTCTTGATATTCTTTATGAACCTTTTGTAAGATCGGGGAACCCTATTTATTATATGGATGAGCGTTCCGCCGAGATGACAAAGTATGCCGCCAACTCTTTTCTTGCAACTAAGATTTCATTTATGAATGAGATTGCAAACCTGTGCGAGTTAACCGGCGCTGATGTGGATAAAGTTAGAATTGGTATCGGCTCAGATTCAAGAATAGGGAAAAGATTTTTATTCCCCGGAGTTGGTTATGGCGGTTCTTGTTTTCCAAAGGATGTTATGGCTTTATGGAATACTGCAAATGAAATTAATTATGATTTCAAAATTTTAGATTCTGTAATAAAGGTAAATAAAAGACAGATAGAAATATTTTATGATAAGATTCTGAAACATTATAATGGTAAAATTTTCGGCAAACACTTTGCAGTTTGGGGACTCGCATTCAAACCTAATACAGACGACATTCGTGAAGCACCGGCACATGCTCTAATTAAAATGCTAATGAGTAATGGTGCAACAGTTGCAGCATACGATCCTGAAGCAATGGAAACAACAAAAGCAGTTTTAGGTGATGGTATTAAATATGCAACCCATGCTTATGATGCGCTTGAAAAAGCCGATTCTCTTATTATAGTTACTGAATGGAATGAATTCAGAACTCCTGACTTCAACAAAATTAAACAGATGTTAAGCGAACCTGTGATCTTTGATGGCAGGAATCTTTATGATCTTGAAAAGATGAAGAGCATTAAATTCAGTTATTATTCAATTGGCAGAGAAACAATTAAGAATTAATAATTGTGTTAAAAACTTATGGTAAAACAAATATAAACCAGTTAGGAAATGAGAGATACTGGTTTGCTCTTTATACTAAACCCAGGAGCGAGTTTAAAGCTGCCGAACAAATTGGGTCTGAGGGTGTTGAGTATTATTTGCCGTCAGTTACAAAAACAAAACAGTGGAGCGACAGGAAGAAGAAAATAACTGAACCTTTAATCAGAGGATACATTTTCATTTTTGCCAATGAAAAAGAAAGGATTATTTCGCTTGAACAGTTCTCGGTTGTAAGATGTGTAAGTGAAAGAGGAAAACCTGCCCGCATTCCCGAATGGCAAATTGATAACCTGAAAAAAGTGTTAAGCACTAATTCTGATGTTATCGTTAAAGAAGGTCTTGTTCCCGGGGTTAAAATAAAAATTAAAGAAGGACCCTTTGAAGGTGTTATAGGTACTTTGCAGGAAATTGATAACCAGAAAACTCTTGTTGTAAGTATTGATCTTCTCAACAGGTCTGTTGTTGTATATCTTCCCAAGAAAAGTATTATAGAGATTATAAAAGCTTAAACTTATGATTAATCAAAAAGAACTTTCTTCGCTTTCAAGAGGTGATTTAATTGATCATTATTTAATGATAAAAAAGTTTGAGCTTCGTTTAACAAAACAGAATAAGCAATTTCTTAATATTGAATTGGGAGACAAATCTGGAACACTTAATGCAAATGTATTTGATAATGTTGATGAGATTTATAATTCATTTAAGAATGGTGAAATTGTTAAAGTTAAAGGAGTAATAGATGATTATCAGGGTTCAAAGCAGGTAAGAATAAATTCATTCCGGGCAATTGACACTTCTGATAATATTTCAGTTTCGGAATTTCTTCCTAAATCATTAAAAGATCCGGATAAAATGAAGGAAGAATTTTTAAAAAGAATTGAGTCTCTCTCAGATTATCATTTAAAGAATTTGATGAAAAATATTTTTGATGGAGGAAGGTTTGAAAAATTCTTAACAGCACCTGCCGGAAAATCATGGCATCACGGTTACATTCATGGATTAATAGAACACACTCTTGAGATAATAAAAATTTGCGACCTGATGTGCGATATTCATCCTGAGATTAATAGGGATTTGCTTATTTCAGGCGCTATGATGCATGATTTTGGCAAGACAGAAGAACTTAAGTTTGATGGAAATTTTGAATACACTGATAAAGGGAAACTGATCGGGCATATTGTAATTTCTGCAATGCTTATTAATGAAGAAACAAAAAAGATTAAGGATTTTCCCGAAGAACTTAAAGATTGTTTAATGCACATTATACTAAGTCACCAAGGTAAACTTGAATATGCTTCTCCCGTTGTACCAAAAACCCTGGAAGCGATTACTCTTTACCAGGCAGATGAGCTAAGTGCAAAAGCAAATGCATACAAAAATGCTCTTTCCTCCCAGACAAAAGCCGATGGTAAATGGACAAACTTTATTACATTGGCTTCAACAGATCTGTTTAATCATAAAATTACTACTGAGATTGAGGAACAGAGTAACAAAACTTTATTTGATTAGTAGATTACAACTATAATTGTCACAAAAACTATGCAGCCCACTTAAATCTTCAATCCAACCTTCTTACTTAGCATTTGCAATTCTTTATGTTCGGTATCATTAAGTACACTCATTTCATTTTTTACTGCTGAGAGAAATTCCGGGAATATTTTATCCATTAAATTTTTTCCTGTCTTTGTAAGATGAACAGTATAAAATCTTCTGTCTTCTTTTCCTCTCACTCTCATAACATAACTTTGCTTTTCAAGATTATCAATTACAAGAGTAATATTCCCGCCGCTTCTGAAAACTTTTTCACCAATATCTTTCTGTGTTAAAGGCCCGGAATGATATAATGAGTCAAGCACATAAAACTGGCTCTCTGTAATTCCATTTGTATTCATTGCAGATAAAATCCTGCTTCTTACGGAATCGGCTGCTCTTGTTAATTTTATAAACGAATTGAGAAAACTGATTTCCTTTTTAGATCCTTTATATTTTGTTGCCATATCATATTCGCTGTTAATGTTATGTTTTTTTTCCTGGACTCAATAAACTTAAAATACCTGTAAACAATGCTGCACCAACGATTGCCCATACAACTGGAAAAGCTACATCACCAATATTCAGAATAAAAAATTCTGGAAGGTGAAGCTGCCGTGAGATCCATGTTCCGAGTAAAGCTCCTACAAATCCAACTACTATAGAAAGAAAGCAGCCTCCTTTAGAGTAACCCGAAAGTGACTGGCCGATTGAACCCGCAATTCCGGCAATCAACAATAAAAGAAAAAATTCAAGAAAAGACATAGAATCAATAGATTTTATTTATGGAAAAGCCTGTAAATCTTCCGGCTTCAAGATAATCTGCAGGAACTCTCAATATTTTCATGCTAAAAGCTTTAATCTTAAGTTAATTTAACTCTTTAAAAATATGAATAAAGTCTGTAAATAAGTGTGAGCCTTATTATATAAAATTATAAAGCGTGATGAATTAGATATAGAGGTCATATTGAGTGAGGGGAAAACCTTCTTGTGCAAAAGGTTATATTAAAAAGGCGTGTAGGGTGTGAAAAAAAAGCCGCAGCGACGCTGCAGCCCCAAAATATATATACAGAAATTAATATCTTCTTCCGCCGCCTCTTCTTTCCCTTTGAGGCCTTGCTTCAGTAACACTGATTCTCTTACCTTTAAGTTCAAATGTATTCAGCTCTGTAAGTGCTTTTTGAGCTTCAGCTTTACCAGGCATTTCAATAAAACCAAATCCTTTCGAGGTTTGGCTAAACATATCGCGGATAATCTTAACACTGCTTACTCTTCCATGTTTTGAAAAAAGTGTTTTAAGTTCCTCTTCCTTTACATCAGATGCTAAGTTGCCAACAAAAATATTCATTTTATTCTCCT
>CAYNUV010000001.1:0-33653 GCA_964400245.1 uncultured Ignavibacteriaceae bacterium | reverse complement strand
TATAAAGATCAAAGAATTTAGGATCGCGTTTGTTTGAAAGATAGAAGAAAGAATTTTTATCAAGCGACCAGTCTGAAAAAATTGCTTTCTCAAGAGAGTCGGGTGTAAGGTCTTTAACAGAACCATCTTTGGTTAGAAGATAAAGATGATCAATTTCATTCCCGCCTTTATCTGCAAAATAAATAATATCACCTGTTGAAGGAACGTAGTCAACAGCAAAGAAAGACTCAACCGTGGAGTTAGTTATCTGGTGCTGTTTACCATCGGCAATTGAAATCTCATAAACATTATATATTCCTGATTCATTACTTGTTACAAGCAGGCGAGATTCATCAGGTGAGAACGAACCTCCGGAAATTTGTTTGTTCTTATAAAAGTCATCAATTGCGTATTGTTTAATCTCTCTCTTCTGTTCGCACGAAAAGAAAATTGAAGCTGAAAGAATTAACATGATTAAAAAATTGAATTTCATATTGAATCCTTATTTTATTAAAATATTATTATTCTATTTCCAGAGAGCCAAAATAATCCCAGCCGCAATAAAGGAAACAAGAGTATAGCCCGAATCAATCATCCAGAGCTTTGAGTGCCTTCCTGCAAAAATACCATGAACAAGAGAAGTTGATCCTGCGAATCCAAACCAGCACATAAAACCAATCCATGCACCGGTTCCAAATGTTGCAGCGCTAGCCCAGTAAACAAAAATAGCAAGTACATAAGAAGAAATAAGACCTTGCAGAAAAGCAACCAGGTAATTTGTGGGCTTTGCGTCTTTCTTAAGTTCTTCTTCAGTTTTATTAATAACAGACATCCACGGTTTGGCAAAAAGAATGGGTGAATACCACAATCCCCCCAGAAGAAACATTAATACTGCAGAGACAAAAACGGCAAGATAATTTATTTCAACAGCGGACATAGTTTGTACTCCTTTATAATATAACTATGAAGATGGAAGGTAATTAGTTAAGGAACTTAAATAATATTAATTGAGGTGTCAATCGGGTAAGCAGTAGGGTCCTAATTTTATTTTTATACAACAAACTTATAATGTCATTCTGAATCCTGACCTGTCGTTAGGACAGGTTTTATTTCAGAATCTGAAGCTTAAAGACCCTGAAATGAATTCAGAGTGACAATTTTTATGAAATTAGGTCACTACTGGGTAAGCAAATAGTGGCACAGATTACTAATCTGTATTACGAAGATTTTGCTTGTAATTATAAAAATAATTTTATCTTGATTTATCACAACTAAACTGACATTTTTACTCATCAATAATTCAAAAACAATTTATGAATCCAGCCTTTTTTAAAAGATAAAAGCAGAATCCTGCTTAACAAAATTTTTTTTCTAAAAGATATTTCTTTATTTCTTCAACAGTTTAAATGCATGACTCCATTCATTTTTAAGAAATCCATTTATGCACCATAATATGCACAACGGCTCGATGGCTCTTGCTGCTTCAGCTTTGCCCATGTCCTCAACTTCCCATCCAAAAGATAAAAGAATATCAGTCACTCTTTTTTTTGCATTCTCATCATTGCCGCAGATAAACATTGTTGGCATTCCATCTTTGAATTGCGGTTTGTACATGAATGCATTGCCTGCACAGCTAAATGCTTTTACAAACTTTGCATCAGGCACAGATTTCTGCAAACGCTCCATTAATGATTCTTCCAGAGAAGTAAAATAATGAAGAACACCGTTAGCAATTGGTTCATCACTAATCGGGTTAGTCGTATCAATTATAATCTTACCAGCTAAGTTATTTTTCCCGGCAGATTCAATCACTGTTTCTGCTGCAGAGCCTTTTGTCGCCAGGACAATCTCTTCACCAAACTTGGCGGCTTCTTCAAAACTCCCCGATGAAGCTTTACTGTCGGCTTTTTTTAACCGTTCATTCAGTTTCGATTTATCTCTCTTGTACCAAGCTTTACTTCATAACCTTCCTTTATAAAACCAAGGCCGAGTGCCTGAGCAACCAAACCAGAACCAAGAATCCCTACTTTCATTAATTCCTCCTTTTAATTTTTTATCCTTAACTAAATTTGTGAATAATTATTCTTCATGAAAAGTTTTTCTTTATAAGAAGCTAAATAATTCCTTGCATTCTAACAAATATTTGCTATATTCTCTTTCAGATATTTCAAGGATAATCGAATAATTTAAGCGAATGAAAAAAAGTCTAAACATATTAAACACAAAAGACAGCGTAATGATGTGCTGCTGTATGTGTTATTTAATATGTTGAAAGACTTTTAAGAAATAAAATAATAAAGTTTAAGAGAGGTCTTTCAGCATAAGCTGGAAGACCTTTTTTGTTTTTAGTAAATCAATAAAGGAAAGTAATGAATAACAATTTCAGAAATGTGATAATGTGTTGTATGTGTAATTGCAAAGGCTTGCCTGATGGTTATTGAATCATTTTATCATAAACATCAATCAAGCCTTTCCAAACGGAAAGGCTTTTTTGTTTTACAAACTAAAAATTAAAAAGATATGTTAAGCTTTAGAACTGAATTAGAAAACCCGGTCGTTCAAAAAGAAATAATTGACCTTGAGAAAAAAATTAAACTTTACCGCGATGGTAAAATAGATGACGAGAAATTCAGAAGCTTACGTTTAGTCAGAGGTGTGTATGGACAGCGTCAGTTCGGTGTTCAGATGGTAAGGATTAAACTTCCTTTTGGTAAACTCACCACAAAACAGTTTTTGAAAATAGCAGACATTTCGGACGAGTACTCAATAGGTATGCTTCATCTTACAACGAGGCAGGATATCCAGGTTCATTTCGTTAGTCTTGATAAAACTCCGGAGCTTTGGGCTAAACTCGCAGAAGATGACATTACATTAAGGGAAGCCTGCGGCAATACAGTAAGGAATGTAACTGCTTCATCAATTGCAGGAATTGATCCGAAGGAACCGTTTGATGTTTCTCCTTATGCTTATGAAACTTTTATGTTCTTTCTAAGAAATCCTATCTGCCAGGAACTAGGAAGAAAATTTAAAATTGCTTTTTCATCTAGTGATGATGATACTGCTTACGCTTTTATACACGACATCGGGCTTATCCCAAAAATAAAGTATGAAAGCGGTAAGGAGGTGCGGGGCTTTAAAGTTGTCCTGGGAGGCGGTCTTGGTGCACAACCATTTCTTGCAAAGTTGGCTCACGAATTTTTACCGGAAGATTCGCTTCTTATTTTTATGGAAGGAGTTGTCCGTTTGTTTGACAGGCTTGGCGAAAGAACCAACAGGAACAGGGCACGGTTAAAATTCTTAATTAACAAAATTGGTTACGATGAATTTATCAAACTTGTTGAGGAAGAACGTTTAGCTCTTAAATCAAAATCATACAAGATTGATAGAAATATTTTACCTGAACCTGAACTTCCTGAATATTCAATTATTCCAGATACTGAAATCACCGACATCAATGACTATCAAAAATGGCTGAAGACAAATGTATTTGAACAGAAGCAAAAAGGATTTTATGCAATTCGTGTTAAAGTTCTTCTCGGCAACCTGAGTTCTGAAACAGTAAGAAAATTAGCTCCAATTGTAATGGCTTATGCCGCAGATGATATAAGAATAACAGTGAACCAGGGATTAGTATTAAAATTTATCAGGGAAGATGCTCTCCCTCTTTTTTATAATGAATTAAAAAAATTAAACCTGGCTGATTTCGGGTTTGACAGTACAATTGATATAACTGCCTGCCCTGGAACAGATACATGCAATCTTGGAATCTCAGACAGCACTTCAATCTCTGTTGAACTTGAAAGAGTAATGAAAGAGGAATTTCCCGATTTAATTTTCAACAATGATATTAAAATTAAAATAAGCGGCTGCATGAATTCCTGCGGACAGCATGGAATTGCAAACATTGGTTTTCATGGCAGCTCAATTAAAACTGCCGGAAAAGTTTTGCCTGCTCTACAATTATTACTTGGGGGTGGTTCTTACGGAAATGGTGAAGGAAGATTTTCTGAAAGGGTGATAAAAATTCCAAGCAGGAAAGTTCCGAATGCATTGAGAATACTTCTAAATGATTATGAGAATAATTCATTGGAAGGCGAATACTTTAATAGTTATTATGACCGCCGGGGTAAAAATTATTTTTACCAATTATTAAAACCACTAACAAATTTATCAACACTCCAGGCCATAGATTATATAGACTGGGGCAGCACTTCAGAATTTAATACAGCAGTTGGAATCGGTGAATGCGCAGGAGTTATAATTGATCTTGTTGCAACTCTTCTTTATGAAGCTGAAGAGAAATTAGGTTGGGCAGTTGAAGCTTTTGATAATAATGTTTTTGCTGATTCAATCTATCATAGCTACTCAACCTTTGTTTGGGCTGCAAAAGCATTGCTGCTTACTAAAGATGTTAGTCCTACAACACAAAATGGAATTATAAATGAATTCAATGATCACTTTAATAACGAATTGATTTTTTCTGTTGAAAGTAATTTTAAAGATACCGTTCTGCAGATAAATCAAAATGAGCCTACAAAAGAATTTGCAGAGAAGTATTTAAATCAGGCTAAGAGTTTTCTGGCATCAGCAAAAGCGTTTCGTGAAAAAGAAATATATCAGGATGTAAAAATTTAATTTGGAATTATTATGGAGAATCTAAATATAAAACCGAAACTTACCTTAGTCGGTGCTGGTCCCGGTGATGCTGAACTGATTACGGTAAAAGGAATAAAAGCTCTTGCCAAAGCAGATGTTGTTTTATATGATGCACTGGTAAATACCGAACTTCTTAATCATACAAGAAAGGAAGCTAAGAGAATTTTTGTCGGGAAGAGAGCTAACAGTTACGTTTATACTCAGGAAGAGATTAACCGGATGATCGTTGAATATGCTTTAACTTATGGAAATGTTGTAAGGTTAAAAGGCGGTGATCCTTTTGTTTTTGGAAGAGGACATGAAGAGCTTACTTATGCTGAAGCTTTTAACATTCAAGTAGAAATTATTCCCGGAGTATCAAGCGCTATTGCAGTTCCGGAATTGCAGCATATTCCACTCACTAAAAGAGGAATAAATGAAAGCTTCTGGGTAATCACAGGCACAACATCAAATGGAGAATTATCAAATGATATTTACAAAGCCGCACAAACAGATGCTACAATTGTTATCCTGATGGGTATGGGAAAACTGAAAGAAATTGTTGAGGTTTTTAGTAATGCAGGAAAATCGGCAACACCTGCAGCTATAATTCAAAACGGTTCTTTACCTGATGAGAAAATTGGAATTGCCCGGGTTGAAAATATTTTAGAAACAGCTAAGCAAAAGAATTTAGGATCGCCGGCAATAATTGTAATTGGTGAAGTTGTTTCATTACATCCTGATGCAGAAGAAATTTTTAACGGAGAATCGGTTTTGAAGGCTTACTCGTAATCCTAAGCATACTCCTTAGATTAAGAAGAAAAAAATTTAATAACTAAAAACTATAACATGATAATAGAAGAAACAGAAATAGATAAAAGAATAAAATCTGTTAATCTTTCCGGTAGACAGGAAAACAAACTTTTTCCAATTTTTTTAAAGTTGGAAAACCTCAACACTTTAATTATCGGCGGTGGTTCGGTTGGATATGAAAAACTTTCTGCTCTGCTGAATAACAGTCCCGATGCAAATGTTACTTTGATAGCTCCATTAATCAGAGAGAAAATTTTTTCATTAGCAAAACAAAATCCAAATGTTGAGTTAATTAATAAAACTTTTGACATTGAAGATTTAGAAAACAAAGACATCATTATTTCTGCAACTAATGATAAAGAATTAAATTCATTTATCAGGAAAGAAGCAAAAAGAAAAGGCATCCTTGTAAATGTTGCAGATACTCCCGAGCTGTGTGATTTTTATCTTGGCGCTGTTGTACAGAAAGGAAGCATTAAGCTTGCCATATCTACAAACGGCAAATCTCCTACTATTGCAAAAAGATTAAGAGAAATTTTTAGCGATGCAATACCGGATGAAATGGAAAATGTTCTCGATAATCTTGTTAAAATAAGAAACAGGATAAATGGAAACTTTTCAGAAAAAGTAAAAACTCTCAACTCAATTACATCTGTTTTGGTTGAAGACCTTCAACTAAAAAAACAAAAACCAAAACTAACCCGTTACTTTCTTATTGCTCTGGCAGTTATGCTTACAATGATTGCCGGGCATTTTTTATTTCAGTTTGCTTTTAATGGAATCTCTTTTGAATCATTAATAAATTTACCAGGTGAATTAATCTCATCCGCCGATAAACAACTGCCATGGTTTATACTGGCAGGTTTTATTGCACAAATAATAGATGGTGCTTTAGGAATGGCTTATGGAGTAAGTGCAACATCTTTCCTGTTGGCTCTTGGTATTCCACCAGCGGCAGCAAGTGCAAGTGTTCATACTTCGGAAATATTCACTTGCGGTGCTTCAGGTTTATTTCATTTAAAGTTTGGTAATGTAAGCATAAAACTTTTTAAGAATCTCCTTCTTCCAGGTATATTAGGGGCTGTAATTGGTGCTTATGCACTGTCATCACTTTCAGAATACAATTTTATAATTAAACCTTTAATTGCTACTTACACCTTAATTTTAGGAATAGTGATTCTTCGCAAGGCATTCAAAGAAAGAAAGGGGAATGGAAAAATAAAATATATAGCTCCCCTTGCCGGTTTTGGAGGATTCTTTGATTCAGTTGGCGGTGGAGGCTGGGGACCAATAGTCTCTTCAACTCTTATTGCAAAAGGGAAAAATCCATTAATAACAATTGGTTCTGTAAATCTTGCGGAATTTTTTGTTGCACTTGCCAGCTCGGCAGCTTTTATAACTTTTATAGGGCTCTCATACTATCAGTTAATAATAGGTTTGGTGATCGGTGGAGTGATAGCCGCACCAATTGCAGCTAAAACAGCAGGCAAACTTCCCGTAAGAACAATGATGATATTAGTTGGTGTACTGGTAATATTTATTAGTCTAAAAATCATTTATACATTTTTTGTTTAATTATGAGTAAAGAAGAAACTAACTCAATCCGGATTCAGGCAGAAAAATCCAAGCATAGAGAGCACTCTGTTCCTCTGTATTTAACATCCAGTTTTGTATTTGAAGATACAGAGCAAGGAAGAGCATTATTTGCAGATGAAATTGAAGGAAATATTTATTCACGCTTTTCAAATCCGAATGTTTCGGAATTTATTGAAAAGATGTGCTCACTTGAAAAGGCTGAAGCGGGTGTAGCATTTGCAACAGGTATGGCTGCTGTGTTTGCAGGATTTGCTGCTTTGCTCAAATCAGGAGATCATATAATTGCATCAAGATGTTTGTTTGGATCTACTCACCAGCTTTTAACAAAAATTTTACCCAAGTGGGGTATCTCTCACACTTATGTTGATGCCGAGAAACCAGAAGAGTGGGAGAAAGCTATAAATAAAAATACAAGAATGATTTTCGTTGAAACTCCATCCAATCCTGGTCTTGAGCTGATTGATCTTGAATGGCTTGGTGAACTGAAGAGTAAATACAATCTTATTTTAAATGTAGATAATTGTTTTGCAACACCAATACTACAGACTCCAATTGATTATGGTGCCGATCTTATAACTCATTCTGCAACAAAATTTATAGATGGGCAAGGCAGAGTTTTGGGTGGAGTAATTGTTGGGAAAAAAGAACTTGCAATGGAAATCCAGTTCTTTGCAAGACAAACGGGACCGGCTCTTTCCCCTTTTAATGCTTGGGTGCTTTCAAAAAGTCTTGAAACACTTTCAGTCAGAATGGAAAAACATTCCGCCAATGCTTTGATCTTTGCAGAATATTTTAAAGAAAATGATGAACTTGAATTCTTGAAATATCCTTTTCTTCCTACTCATCCTCAATATCAGTTAGCAAAGAAGCAGATGAAGCTCGGAGGAGGAATTGTTACTTTTTCAGTTAAGGGGGGATATGAAGGAGCAAAAAAATTTATTGATTCTCTGAATATTCTTTCAAGAACTGCTAATCTCGGAGATACAAGAACTACAGTTACGCATCCTTCATCAACAACACATTCCAAGCTTACTGAGAAGGAAAGAAATGCAATTGGAATTACTCCCGGCTTAATCCGCATATCTGTCGGACTGGAAGATATAAAAGATATAATTGATGATGTTGAACAGGCTTTAGAGAAATCAAAAGAAAAAGGTTTTTAAAAAGTAGAAATGATAAAAAATTTAAATGAGTTAAGAAGTTTTATTGATGGGAAACCTATTGAAGAATCTTTAAAGATTCTCTCTGAAAAATTCAGAGGTAAGATAGTATTTTCAACAAGTCTTGGTTTAGAAGACCAGGCAATTACTCATATTATTTTTTCAAATGATTTACCAATACAAATTTTCACTTTAGATACAGGTAGATTATTTAATGAAACATATTCAGTTCTAAATAAAACAAATGAATTTTATGACAAGAAAATCCGGATATACTTTCCGGAAAATAAAAAAGTGGAAAAGCTTGTTAATGAAAAAGGACCGTTTAGTTTTTATGAGTCTGTTGAAAACAGAAAAGAATGCTGCTTTATAAGGAAGGTTGAACCATTGAACCGGGCTTTAAAAGGAATGGAATGCTGGGTTACAGGTATCCGGGCAGAACATTCAGATAACAGGAAAGTAATGGAACAGTTTGAGTGGGATGAATCTCACAAGCTTTTCAAATTTCATCCTTTGCTTAATTGGAATACACAGGAAGTAAAAGACTTTATCAGCAACCATAATGTTCCGTACAATCTTTTACACGATAAAGGATTTGTAAGCATTGGATGCTCACCTTGCACTCGTGCAGTACAAGAAGACGAGGATTTCAGAGCAGGCAGATGGTGGTGGGAAGATAATTCAAAAAAAGAATGCGGCTTGCATATATTAAAAGAGCAAGTGCAAATTCAAGTACAGGATCAAGAGTAAGCCTTATTAATTGACATTAACTTATTACAAATAAATTCAGAATAAAATTATGGCGAAATATATTTTAAACTATCTCGATAAACTTGAGTCAGAATCAATTCATATTTTACGTGAGGTTGCAGGGCAATTTGAGCGTCCGGCACTTCTATTCTCTGGAGGTAAAGATTCAATTACTTTAGTTCGTCTTGCAGAGAAGGCATTCCGTCCTGGTAAATTTCCTTTTACTTTAGTACATATTGATACAGGACATAACTTTCCTGAAACCATAGAGTTCAGGGATAAATTGGTTTCTAATCTAAACGAAAAACTTATAGTAAGATATGTTGAAGATACAATCAGGCAAAGAGGATTAACCGAATCTAAAGGTAAATATGCAAGCAGGAATTCTCTTCAGACATATACCCTGCTGGATACAATTGGAGAATTTAAATTTGATGTGTGCATAGGCGGCGCAAGAAGAGATGAAGAAAAAGCCAGGGCAAAGGAAAGAGTTTTTTCGATAAGAGATGAATTCGGCCAATGGAATCCAAAGATGCAAAGACCGGAACTGTGGAATATATTTAACGGAAAAATTAATTATGGAGAGAATGTGAGGGTTTTCCCTATAAGTAACTGGACAGAATCAGATGTGTGGAATTATATCAAAAGAGAAAACATTGAAATTCCACAGATTTATTTCGCTCACAAAAGAGATTGCATTTTAAGAGATGAAAAACTTTTGGCTCTCTCCTATTTTATTTATCGCGATCACAAGGACATTATAGTTAATAAAAAAGTAAGATTTAGAACAGTAGGTGATATGACTTGTACTGCTGCAATTGAATCGGATGCAGTAACTGTGGAAGATATCATAAAAGAAATAAAAAATTCCAGAACCAGTGAAAGAGGAGAAACCAGGTTAGATGATTTTACATCCGAATCAGCGATGGAAGACAGAAAAGCGGTGGGATATTTCTGATTATGGACATACTGAAATTTATTGCTGCAGGAAGTGTTGATGACGGCAAAAGTACTTTAATAGGCAGATTATTGTATGATAGTAAATCTGTATTAACCGATCAGTTTGAAGCTGTCAAGCACTCAAAGAATAATGATAATGGGGAAGACTTCTCTCACACCAATGGAATTAATCTTGCATTTCTCACTGACGGCTTACGAGCCGAACGGGAACAGGGAATCACAATTGATGTGGCTTATAAATATTTTAATACTGAGAAAAGAAAATTTATTATAGCAGATACACCCGGGCATTTTCAATACACCCGCAATATGGTAACCGGCGCATCAAATTCTGATCTCGTAATTATTTTAATTGATGCAACAAAAGGAATTAATGAACAGACAAAGAGACATTCAATCATCGCTTCCCTTTTAGATATTCCTCGCTTGGTTATATGTGTTAACAAGATGGATCTTGTTGATTATTCGGAAGAAATTTTTGAGAACATCATAAATGATTTCAGAAAATTTGCAGCTAAACTTACATTTAAAGAGATTCAATACATTCCTGTAAGCGCTAAACTTGGCGATAATGTAGTTGAAAAATCTGAAAGGATGTTCTGGTATGAAGGAAAAAGTTTATTAAATCATCTTGAAGAAATTCATATTAATTCGCATCATAATTTAGATTCGAGATTCCCTGTGCAATGGGTTATTCGCCCACGGAATGGTGAGCCATATAACTACAGAGGTTATGCAGGGAAAATTATAAGCGGCGTTTTCAAAAAAGGTGATAAGGTTATCAGCTTTCCTTCAGGATTTGGATCAGCAATAAAAAATATTGAAATGTTTGGGAATGAAGTTGAAGAAGCCTTTGCACCAATGTCTGTTGTTATCCATTTAAATGATGAACTGGATATTCAGCGTGGCGACGTAATTGTAAAAGAAGATAATCTCCCGAAAGTAAGCAGTGATATTGAAGCTGTTGTCTGCTGGATGGATACAAAACCATTAGTCGTAGGGAATAAATATCTTCTTCGGCATAACAGCAGCATTTTAAAGTGCGTAGTTAAAGAGATAATTCATAAAATTGATGTAAATTCACTTGAAGAGATAAAAAATTCGGATACAATTAATCTTAATGATATTTGTAAAGTAAGAATAAAAACCGCCAATCCTTTAAGTTACGATGAGTATAAAAAGAACAGGGCAAATGGTAATTTTATTTTGATTGATGAACATAGCAATACTACCGCAGGTGCCGGGATGATAGGTTAGTCAGGAATTACAAGAGCAAGTTTGAAGTAACCAATACTAAATGCAAATAAACAATTATATGAAAGTAGAATTAAAAAGAGTCAATGATAATTTCCACTTTAAAGCTGTAGGTTCTGCAGGAGTTGAAGTTAATATTGATGCTGCTGAATCAATTGGCGGACAAAACGCAGGGGCAAGGCCGATGGAATTAATGCTTATGAGCTTAGGTGCCTGCAGCTCAATTGATATAATTCAAATATTAAAAAAACAAAAGCAGGAAATACAAGAGTTTAATGTCTCTGTTGACGGGGAACGTGAGGCTGATAAAATTCCATCCCTTTTTGAAGAGATAAAAATTCATTTCAGCTTAAAAGGAGATCTTGATGAAAGAAAAGTTAAGAGAGCTATCGGGCTGTCTGTTGATAAATATTGCTCGGCAGCTGCAATCTTAAATAAATCGGCTTCTATTAAATATTCTTTTAAAATTGAGAAATAAAATTTCTCCGATTTCCAAACCCCTAAATATCTTAATCTCCTTTTCTTATACCGGAACCTCCTGAGAAAGAAGTATTTCCTATATCTGCGCTACCATAATATGTTATCTGTGAGCCGCCGCTTTGCGATGCATTAAGAGTTCCATTCATATTGATTGAAACTTGTGAACCACCGGATAAAGAAACTTCTGTATTATTTACTTTAAAATCTTTAAGCTTAAAAATACTTCCACCCGAACCATCAATTTCAGCATCTCCGCTGTTTCCTTTAAGAGTAACCTGGCTTCCGCCTGAAAGACCAATTTCTATATCGGCACATTTAAGTGAACCATTTAGAATTGAACCGCCCGATAAGTTATTTTACCAATGCTTCCCCCGCTTAAATTTATCGCAGTTAAAGAAGGCATTGTGATTTTTATAATTATTTCATCTCTCTTACGATAATTATTCTTATCAATATAAAATTTCAGTTCATCCCCGTCTTTTTCAACTTTAAGATATTCAAAATCTTGTTCATCGGCTTTCACCTCAATACTGTAAGAATTTGATTGTGAAATATCTACATGCATTCCGTAACCAACACTAACAGTTTGGAAATCTTTAAAATCATAATTTTTTGTTACTTCGCCTGCATACGAAGAGACCGATGCGATCAATAGAAATAAAACGGATAGGTTTATAATTTTTAAAAACACAATAACCTCACAATATTTTTATTATATACATAACTTAGACTTTTTTTATGGAAAAAGGTTGGGGTAAATGTGGAGTGAGCATTTAACTCACCCCGAAGGAAATTTTAGCCTGCTTGTTCCGTTGGTTTTATTTTTTTGGACTTTCTCGTAAACAGGAGAATAACAACCGCAAGTACCAGTACTCCTGCAATTATATATATCCAGTTGGTTCCGCCCGGATAAACATTATCTCTCCATGAAGCAATCATAACTTCAATAGAATCTTTTTGTTCTTCAGCAAGCATGTTATTATCAATTAAGAAAGGAACCCAATCAGGATCAATCTCATTATACCAGGTACTATCTGCAAAGTTTTCATAAACGGCTTCGGCTTTATCTTTCCCCTTTACTTCTGCATTCTTTATTTCATCACTAATATAAAATGAGAGTGCAGCTGCAAATTCTTTCCCGTTGGAAAAATCGCGAAGGTTTATATTATTCTCTGTAAATTCCTGTTTAAGAGATTCCCATGTTTCTTTATCAAGATATGAAATCCAGTTTGTAAAAGCTTCATCAATTTCTTTAAGTTCGTTTGTATTTTTTCCTTTTTCAGAATACAATTCAGTCATCGTTGGTCCCACGCTCTTCCAAATCCGTGTGAAATCTTCCTGCTGATCCTTGATTTCTTCGATATCATCCGGGTATAATTTAGTAGCTCTCAGGAATCTTATATTATCACTCACTGCTCTTTTAATATGAAAGAGAATGTTGTTTTGTTCCGCTTCTGAAAGAAGCTGCTGTTTTTCCTGCGAACTCAAATCTTCACCTGAGAAAGATGAGGGCAGTAAACTGTCTATCATATTCATTACTATCTCATCTCTCTTCTTCAGAGATGATTTAAGCTGGGCAATTGTTTTTTCAAGTTGAGCAATCCGGGTTTTATCATCATTAGTTTGTTTGTAAAGAATTTCAAACTGTTCAACAAGTTCATTATTTCTACGGTTTAGGGTATCAACCGCTTCTTTTAATCCTGTAACTTCGGTTTGAAGAACATCAATATGCATAAAATCGTCACTTCTCAGAGAGTAGGAATTTCTAAGTTTCTCAATTGTTTTATCGAAGCTTTCAGGATAGAGTCCGTTGTCAAGAAGCTTTTTGTGAGAAATGAAATCGCTTCTTAACTGATTAATATTTTCGTTAACATCAGCAAGTGGTTCTAAAGAATCAGCCTCCCTGAGTGCTTGTTCTATCTTCTGTGCTCTTTCTTTAAAGTTTTGCACAATTTCATAATCTGAATCTTGTTGTGCAAATAAAGTATTTACTCCCAAAAGGAAGTAAAATAAAATAAAGCTAATGATTAATTTATTCTTCATTTTCTTCCTCTTCGACTAATCCGTCATTTGTTAATAGTTGTTTCTTATCTCCATTTACAAGTTCTATTAATGGAGATCTTTGATTGAAAGCTGGTTTACTAATTCCTGTTTCCGTAATAAGGATTTTCTTTTCCAGGAAAAGTTCACTTTCAGAATTTGAAAAAACATATACGTTCTTAAAATTATTCGAAGTGATGTAGTAATATCCTTTATTATCTCTTATAATTCTTAAATCTTTATCCTGGTATGAAAGTGAATCACCTGTTTCCTCAAGAAAAAGATTTTTAGAATTAAATACCAGGGAGTACCGGTCTTCTTTTACAAATCCATCTTCATTTACTTTAAGAACAGATTCTACAGGCCAGGAAAAATCGGCAGGCGCCAATTTAAGTGAAGAACAAGCCGGTAAAATAATAAGCAGCAATAACACATTTAATTTTATAAGTTTCATTTATCCTCCTGAATAGTATTAGAGTTCTGACACGTGAGAAAAATTAGTTCAAAAAAAAGTTCATAAAAGTAATAGGAATCACAATGTTTTTTTCAAACACATAAAGAGAACCAATTTGAGATTCAAAATCAAACAATTTTAATTTTTTTTGTAAAGGATATAAATCTCAGGCAATATTCTGAGACGGGAATGAATTTTCGGTATGTAAGGTTAGATTTTTAAAATCGTAGCACAGAATTAATTCTGTGCTATGTTAAACATTTTGTCTTAATGCTGTTCAGAATATTTCATTTTTAATTTATTCTTAAACACCTTTTCAAATTTTTCTACCTTAGGACCAATTACAAATGAACAGTATCCCTGGTTAGGATTATTTTCATAATAATCCTGGTGATAATCTTCTGCAGGATAAAAATTTGTAAGCGGCGAAATCTCTGTTACAATCGGGTTATCCCACGCACCTGATTTATCAAGCTCTGTTTTATAATATTCAGCTTTCTTTTTCTGTTCATCATCGTTATAAAAAATTACTGAACGATACTGTGTTCCAACATCGGCGCCCTGCCTGTTTAAAGTAGTTGGGTCATGAGTTTTAAAGAATATTTCAAGAAGTTCATCGTATGAAACAACTTTCGGATCATAACCAATCTGTATTACTTCAGCATGCCCGGTTGTTCCATCGCAAACCTCTTTATATGCAGGATTTTTTACTGATCCCCCGGCATATCCTGAAACTACAGAATGCACTCCTTCAACTCTTTCATAAATTGCTTCCGTACACCAGAAACAGCCGCTGCCAAAAGTTGCTTTCTCAAGGTTTGAATTTTGAACCGAATCCATTTCACTTTTCTCACTTTCTAAATTAATTGATTTTACTTCTTTACAGCTATACCCGGTTATGCTGCTTAAGAAAATAATTAAACCTGTTAATAACAAATTCTTTTTCATAAGTATCCTGTTTTTACATGTAAATATCTTTAAGCTTTAATTCTCAGTTATAACAAAATAGTAACATTTGGATAAAAAATCTTCCCAAAACCTGCCGGTGCCGCTACAATTATTAGCTTTACGCTGAAAGGAGTAAGAGAAAAAGTTCCGGGCTTATTCAGAAAAGTATTTGGAAGGAAAGAGAAAGCAGTAAAAGAACCGGCAGCAGCTTTAGATTTCCAGCAGTAACTCATATTTGTAGAGACGCATTGTGATGCGTCTCTACTTTCCTTCTTTCAAATAAAACTCTTTCTTATCTTTATCCCGCCAACAGATCCAGGATTTTAATATGCGCAAGAAATTTATCTTCTTAATTTTTCTTCCTGTCTTTTTCACAAACATTCATCCCCAAACACAACCTCCATCCTTCATCACCGACAGTCTTGATGCTTACGTTGAGAAAGCGCTAACTACCTGGCAGATTCCCGGTGTTGCGGGTTTGTGTTGTTAAGGATGGAGAAGTCGTGTGATGATGTGATGAAAGGATACGGACTTCGTGAAGCAGGAAAAGATGATAAGGATTAAATCATGTCTCCAATTTTCTTACTGCTATCTCTGTAATATATTTCCCAATGCTTAATGAAGCCGTTGCTGCAGGTGAAGGCGCATTAAGGACGTGAATCTGTTTTTCATTTTCTATTATCCGGAAGTCATCAATTAACTTTCCGTTTCTATCCAAAGCTTGTGCACGAATCCCTGATCCTCCTGGCACAATGTCAGCTTCTTCAATTGATGGAACTAATTTTTGTAAAGCTTTTGTGAAAAGTGATTTGTTAAACGATCTCCTGAATTCATCAATTCCCATTTTATAATGCTGCTTAGCCATTTTCCAGAAGCCGGGAAAAGTGATCATTTCAAAAATATCTGTAAAAGAAATTTCATTATAAGTATATCCTTTCCTGCTGAAAGCAAGAACGGCATTTGGACCAGCTTCGATTCCTCCTTTTACCATTCTTGTAAAATGAACTCCAAGAAAAGGAAACTTGGGATCAGGAACAGGATAGATAAGATTATTTACAAGGTATTCTTTTTCCTTCCTTATCTTATAATATTCTCCTCTGAAAGGAATGATTTGAACATCAGGATTCAGGCCGCACATTTTTGCAATCCTGTCCGATTGAAGACCACCACAATTAATAAGCAGCCTGCATTCAAAATCTTTTTTTGTTGTTTCAACAACTAAGTGATTAGAGGAGTTTATCACGTTAAGAAATTTGTATGAAGTTAAAACTTCACCGCCTTGCTGATTTATTAATTCACCAAATTTATTTGTTACTCCAATAAAATCAACAATTCCTGTTTCGGGAATAAATAATCCTTCTTCACCGGCAGCATAAGGTTCATAATCTTTTATTTCTTCTCTACTAATTCTTTTAATATTTCTTAGCCCGTTTGCCAAACCTCTTGATGCTATATCATTAAGCATTGGAATTTCTTCTCTTTCAGTTGCGACAATTATTTTTCCGCATTTTTCATGAAGAATATTATACTCTTTGCAAAACCTGTAAAGCAATTCTCTTCCTTCAGAACAAAGCTTTGCTTTTAATGAGCCGGGTTTATAGTAAACACCGGAATGAATAACTCCGCTGTTATTACCGGTTTGATGTGCGGCAAGTTTTTCTTCAGCTTCAATTACCAAAACAGAATTAAAACCTTTCTGCTGAAGAGATAAAGCAGTTGCTGTTCCTACAATTCCGCCGCCGATTATTATTGCATCAAATTTTTTTTTGCTCATTATTCGATAATCAGGTATTAGTTTTTTATTTTATTAAAAACATTGGAAGAAATTTATGAAAAAAAGTGTTACTGTATTCGGAAGTGCAATGCCGCAGCCTGGAGATAAAGAATATGAAATCGCATATAAACTTGGCAAGCTCTTAGCTTCAAAAGGATTTGATGTAATTTGCGGCGGCTATTATGGAATTATGGAAGCTGTTTCAAAAGGTGTAACTGAAAATGGAGGAACAGCAACAGGAGTTACACTTAGTTATGTGAAAAGAAAACCGAATCCATTTCTTACCAAAGTTATTTTGTACGATAATCTTTTTGAAAGAATTACTAAACTTATTGAACTTGGGGATGCATATATTATTTTACAAGGTGGAACAGGAACTCTGCTTGAGCTTGCGGCAGTTTGGGAATTTCTGAATAAAGATATTATTAATAATAAACCTGTTGCCTGTTACTCAACAATGTGGAAAGAGATTGGAGGCATAATAAATAAACAATTAGAAAAGGAGGGAAGAAATGTAAACCTCGTTTCTTTTTTTAATGATATTGAAAAGATGGTTGAGTTTATTGCAAGTGAACTGAATAAGAAAATCTAATTAATTTTTTTACATTTCTTTAACTGCTGTATAAACCATATCAACATTTAATTCTTTTATACATTTGAAAAGCACATCATCTCTGTAACACTTGAGAGGTTTGGGAGAATAGAAAAAGCAGGGTGAGCATTCAAGTTCGAGAGTAACAATTTTGTGTTCGGTTTTCCATGGATGAATAAAGTTTTTATTTGTGGGTCCTATTATTGCAACAACATTTAATTTTAATGCTGATGCGACATGCATAAGGCTTGAATCGTTTGTAACAAATGCATTACACCTTTTCATTATAGCCGCAGAAGTGGAAAGACTTTTTGTTTCAACAACAAAACAATTTTGGGAGTTAATCTGTGAAAAGATTTTTTCTTTTAATTCCAATTCTTCGGGACCTCCGAAGATTAATACTTTTGCTTTTTCATTTTCAATTAAAAGCTTTGCAAGCTCAGAAAATTTTTCTGGTTCCCATCTTCTTTTAATATGATTTTTCAAAGTAGCGCAACCAGGATGAAATCCGATAACCAAATCATTTTCTGAAATGTTAAGTTTTTTTAAATATCCTTCAGCAAAGATTTTATCCTCATCATTTAGAAAAAATTCAAGCACAGGATCTTCATTAAATTTTTTATCAAGCAGTTCTTCAACAAGTTTAATATTTGTTTGAACATTATGAGTTGAATCGCTTTCTTGAATCCTGGTATTATTTAAGAACCCAAGATTCTGGTTATCTTTTCTTAAATATTTTATTCCTGCTTTTTTCTCAGCACCAATCAAAAAATTAATGATGTTATATTCTTTTCTGTTTGAAGGATAAACAGAAATGGTGGTTTCATATTTCTTTCGAAGCGATAAGATAAATTTCAATGAAGAAATCAAACCTTCCTTTAAAAAATCAAAATAAATAACCTCGTTGATATTTGGATTTTTTTCATACATATCCTTAGCCCCATGATACATTACCAAAGCATCAATTTCAGATTCAGGCAATTCTTCTCTAAGTAATTTTAAAGCGGGAGTAAACAATAAGGCATCTCCTATTCCGGAGAGAGCAAGGATAAGTATTTTCATATTAAATAAATGGTAAAAAATAAGCGGCATTACAGCCGCTAATAATTTATTCTAATTGATTAAATCTCAAAATCAATTTGTCTTACCGGTAGTATCTGGTAATGTAAGCTTGCGATACTTTTCAACATTTGCTTTTACACTTGGATCATTCGGGTACATAGCTTCAATTCTTTGCCAGATATCAAGAGCCTTCCGGTAATTTTTTGTATTCTCATAAATATCAATTAAAACCCTGTAAGGATTATAGTATGATTGCAAATCCTGCGGATTTTTTTCAAGCGCAGCAAGTGCATCTTTTTCTAATTCTTTTGTGAGCTCCTTATACTTATCAACTGCCCCTGCGCTATAATAAAGATTGGATACTTCATAAAGTAAACCGAAAGGCATCGGCCTTATACCGGCAGGAATCACCTCATCCATTTTCTTAAGCGTTTGTGCTGCAAGATCATTCTGGTTTGTGTTGATATAGTAAATGGTCAATCGAATGAAAGTATTACGGTAGTTCTGAATTAATCTTCTGTGGTTCTCATCAAAAAAGATTTTGGAATCATTTATTCCTCTGAATTTAAAACCGGGCTTATAATCTGTACTGTATTCAGGGTTTTCCTGTATTTGTTTCTTAACAATTTCTTCATTGATGAATTCAATACCGGGTTTACGTTTTTCAGGAACAAGCCTGAAAGACATTCCCTCCATTCTTAAATAATCCTGTGAACCAATCTTGCTGTCTTCTGAGCAAGTAGCCGCAAAATAAATCGGCCTTTCCCACATGTTCGATTCAATAATCTCTTTAACCATTATATCCTGAACACGAATAGCTTTTACGTCTCCGAAAGTAAGAGTGTTATCCATCCTGAACTTGAGCTGCCCCTCATTGATTACAGATGAATCGGAGATCTTATATTTCTCATACATATCCTTTATTTCAGGGATTGATTTTGGCAATGAAATAGTAACATCCTGGGAATTCCATTGGATAGGCCCGATTTTTTCAATCTGCAAATCGGTTAATTTCATCTTAATTGAACCGACATTATAAGGGTCATTATTTTTTAATTGTTTTATATACCAGGCCGTATTGAGCAAACTAAGGTTGGCAATCTTAACATCTCTTCGTACACCTTCAACATCCTGCAAATACCATAACGGGAAAGTATCATTATCTCCATTAGTAAAGAGAATTGAATTTGGTGCACAGCTTTGAAGAAGATTATATGAATAATCCCACGGAACCCAGTTGTTTGATCTGTCGTGAGAGTAATAGTTTGCTTTCAACATAACAACAGGAACAAAAATAAATCCGAGGATAAGAACTGCTGCAACTCCTGCATTACTTAAAGAAACATTTTTAACTTTCTCCTGTATCAGGTCAACCAAACCACGCAACCCGATTGCAATCCAGATAGAATAAACAAAGAAAGCTCCAACATAAAAGTAATCTCTCTCTCTCGGTTGCGGCTCCTGCTGGTTCTGGTAGAAAGCAGTCAGGTATCCCATCAGGATAAACATAACCATAAAGACAGAAGCCATTTTCCAATCACGCCGGAAATGAAAATATATTCCGAGTATTCCAAGAAGTAAAGGAATTCCGAATAAAGAATCTTTTACTTCGCCACTAAATTCAACGCCTGTTAAACCTTTAAATAAATTACCAACTCCATTGAAAGGAGCAACATTTGCGCCCTGATCCTGATCCCAGCCTTCTCTACCAGCATAATTCCATAAAAGGTAACGGGTCATCATGTGGTTCATTTGGTAGTTCCAGAAGAAGCTGAGATCACTCTGGTAATTTGTAAAAACTTTCTGCTGATGAGGTTCACTTGTGAATCTTCTTTTAAATGTCGGAAAATCACCATATTGCTCACGATTGAGATATGATATAAGCTCAGGTAAAGTATTCGGTTCATTTTCATTCATCGGCGGGTTTTGATTAGACCTGATAATTACCATAACAAAAGTTGTAAAAGCAATCAGAACAAATGCAAGAGATGTAAACACTAAATGAAGTGTACGCTTGTTCTCTTTAACAGCATATCGTATAGCAAAAGCAAGTACAACAAAAATTAATATGAAAACAATTGCACCGGTTAAAACACTATCACCTGCTATTTCATTAATAAGAGCAGGAACATATTTTACAATACCGGGATAAACTACGAATAAACCTATTCCACCAATTATGATCGGAAGGTAAAAGGAATTTTTGTTTAAAAGTTTTTTCCACATAATCGCAATAAACACAACACTGAGACCGAATATTATCATTATAAATCTTGAATCATAAGCCTGGTATTCTTCAGGGGATGGAGGGGTACTTGTTTTTTGTGCACTCCACATTGCAATTGCAATAAGAAGAACCACAATTGAATGTCCGATAAAAATATACCCGGTTTTCTTCAATGCTTCTTCATCATCCATATATTTCCTGAAGATGATGACCATAACAACAGGAACAAGTGAAAGAATGCTCATTAAGTGAACACCGGTAGATAATCCCATAAGATAGGCAATCATTAAAAGATATTTTTCATTGTCTTTTTCATCTGCTCTTTCATGCCAGCGCATCATAAGATATACAGTTGCTGCCAAAAGAAATGTACTAAGAGCATAAACTTCAGCTTCAACACCATTAAACCAGAATGTATCTGAAAAAGAAAGAGACAAAGCACCAATTGCCGATGCAATAAATGTAGCCAGGGCATCAAGAAGATTTTTATATTCTTTGCCACGGTAGTTTTCTATAAGCTTTACAGCAATAAGGTAAAGGAAGAAAACTGAAAAAGCACTTGATAATACGGAGATCAAATTAAATTTGTAAGCAATGTTTCCTGCAAATGGAAGCAATGAAAATATTCTTCCGATTATAAGAAAGAAAGGGGTTCCGGGAGGATGTGGAACCTGGAGATAATGTCCCGCAGCAATAAACTCGCCGCAATCCCAAAAGGAAACCGATGGTTGAACTGTCATTAACAATACGGCTATAGAAAAAATAAAAACTGCTGCACCGATAATTCTCTTCAAGAGCTTATAATTCATTAAAACCTCAGATTGGAAAAGGGTTCAAAAAATAATTACTACTGTTTTTTTAGAAATGAAAAACAGGTTCCGATCATTCATCTTTCTTCCTGAAGAAAGAATCATATTTACTTTTGTCTACCGGTAGATTGTATTTATCATACATTTCCTTTAGTCTTTTCATAGAAACAGTATCAAATTCATCCTCGTCTTTATGCCTCTTTAAAAACATTAAAAAATCTTCTGCTTCTTTCTTGTCAAACTTTCTTTCATATCTTTTAAGAGCCTCAATATATTTTTGTTGATCTCTGTAAGACAAGCTTAGCCTTTTTAAGTGATACTTTATCTCTTAAATTTGAGCCATCAAATTAACCAAACTTGCATTAAGATAAAAAGTATTATTAAGACGGATTTTTCAATTACACTGTTCCCAAATAGCTGATGGATAATAAATTATTCTATTTCATTTTGAACAAGCCCTATGATGTTTTATCTCAGTTTACAGATAAACTTAACAGGAAAACACTGGCAGAGTTCTATGACTTTCCTAAAAATGTTTACCCGGTAGGGAGGCTTGATTTGGATAGTGAGGGTTTGCTTCTTCTTTCTAATGATAAGGAAATGGTTGATTTTTTATTGAATCCGGTTAACAGACATGAAAAAGAATATTATGCTCAGGTTGAAGGAATCCCTGATGAAGAAAGCTTAGCCAAACTTGAAGATGGAGTAGTAATAGAAGGTAAAAAAACATTACCTGCAGAAGCAAAGATTATTGATGATCCCCAATTCCCTCCAAGAAAACCACCAATCTTTCCGAGAAAAAATAAAACTGTTTGCTGGCTAAGTGTTGTTGTAACAGAAGGCAGGTACAGACAGGTAAGAAAAATGACGGCAAGTGTAGGTTACCCAACCCTAAGACTTGTTCGTGTCAGAATTAAAAATATTCTTCTTGGTAATTTGCAGCCCGGTAAAGTCAGGGAACTTACACCGGGCGAAATAGAAATTTTGAAAAGTTAATTAAGCACCCAGGAGAGAGGTGCAATGCCCGCACTTTGTTGCCTTTATTGGAATACTGGAAAAGCAATAAGGGCAATCTTTTATTGTTGGTGCTGCAGATGGAGATTCCTCTTTCTTTTTAAGTTTGTTAAATGTTTTAACAATCATAAAGACAGCAAAAGTTACTATTAAAAAGCTTATTAATGCATTAATAAATACTCCAAAGTTTATAGTTACAGCACCGGCTTTTTGTGCTGCATCAACAGTGGCATAGGGACCTGCTATTTCAATTCCTTCCTTAATAGTCCAGAAAAGATTTGAAAAATCAACATTGCCTAAAAGAAAACCTATCGGCGGCATAATAACATCTTTAACTAATGATTGTACAATTGTTCCGAAAGCAGCTCCTATTATTATACCAACCGCCATATCAAGAACATTACCTTTTACGGCAAACTCTTTAAATTCTTTCCACATAAATCCTCCGGAAAATATTAATTGAAAATATTAGACCATCAAGCTGTTAGTTGCAATACAAACTGACTGGAATAGTGATTCCATGCAAAACCACTTCATTCCTCATGCAATATATTAAAATGGGATAAAATTATAAATGTTTGAAATAAAAGAGATTAGCTCTAACTGGTTTTATGGCATAAATCTTTGTAGGATAAAACCCAAAGAGAAGAGAACTAAATAACTAATAACAATAAATAAAGGAGTACTGAAATGGAAATATTAAAATCTTTTTTTGATCGCCGGTTACTAAGACGACTTTCAGGCGTTATTACCATACTTTCAATTCTGTTTATTGCCGGTTGCCAGGATTCTGTTAATGATCCCCAGGACACCGAACCATCTAACGACCAGGAAGCAATGCAAAAAATAGCTGATGAAGATTCTTCACTGGATTCATTTGATGAAGCATATAATGAAGAAGACCTGATGGACCTCGGTCTTGGAAAAATCCATGCTCAGATTTATCCATTAAGAGTAGGACACAGAATACATTTAGTAAGCAGGAACCTGACAGTAGATATCCAGGGAGATACAGCTTACGGCATACTTACAAAAACTTATGAAGGTGTACTTTTGATCGAAGCTTCTTATGATTCAGGTGCAACAACTCCTGATACTGTCATTCAGAAAATTTTCAATGCCACAGTAACGAGAAACCTGATATTTGTAAAGATAGCCAATACAGCTCGTCCATTCCTTAACTGGAAACTTGTGGCGATATCATTACCGGAAGGTGGAGTTTTATCTCCCAATATAGATATAACTAAGCTCACAATATTTTTACCGGATGGTGATGAGATTGTTATAGATTCACCAAATGATTATTATTTATCTAGACATCGTGGATGGTGGTGGAGAGATATACCAATTATTCCGAGGAATGATTCGGTTATAGTAAGAGTGGAAATATTCAGTGCATATGAAACTGATGACTTTGTTACTGTAACTTTCGGAAGAAATAAGTTTGGCGGCGTTAGATTGAAAAGAAAATTTGAACTTGTTTCTTCAACACCTGTTTCAGGCGGATTTTCAAAAGTATATGAGCAAACATTCAGAACTCATGGCTGGCTGGGATTCTTTCATGCGGTTGTAAATGCATTCCCTAAAAATGTAATATTTGATGCTGCTGCTCCGGTTGAAAGCTCAATGTGGGGAATACCGTACTTTGTAAGACTGTAAATTAAAATTCTTCTCTCTCCCCTTTCCTTAAACAGGACGGGGGAGAATTTTTATTGTTGTGTGAATTGATATTATAAACAATCAATATTAAGTTTGAACAAAATGAAACTCTTTACAAAATATATAATAATCTTTATCAGCTTTCTGATTGTAAACGGGTGCGATAAGCCAGCTCCGACTGAACTAACACACGATGAGGAACAAATTGAAGTTGAAGTAATAACCAAGGATACCAATGATGAATTTTACAAAGCTGACTCTTCCGGAGTTGTGGAAGATTTAAATAGATTTGTAAATATTATTTCGATCAGTGGGATAAAAATTACAAGCGGCCCTACAACTATAATTACTGCATTTGCACAGGCAATTTTCTTCGACAGAAGCAGACCTATACACCGCGGAAATGGAAAATTACTTGCATACCATACAAGAGTTCTTGGGAGTGCAAAGTTTAATGATGTGGAGGCGAAACTTTTCCGTTATGCAATAAATTATAAAGACGGGGATGTTGTAAAAGAAGTAAACCTCGGATTCAGGCATGTTCTTAATAGTTTGTTCCCGGGACAAGATTTTAATTATCAATTCAATTCATCGGTTGCATTTAATTTTGATTTGCTTCCAATCTTTGGTGGAAACTCATTTGGTTTCGATATTCAAACACCTTCTGAAATAACTGGTAATGTCAGGTTCGAAGGTAATAGGAGAGATAATACATTAAAGGCTATTCTGAGATGGAATGGAGAACATCATCCCAAATTTGAAATTATAGTTGGAGCTTCTGTAGACAGCAGCCGCATAGTATTTCCTTTATTCAGGTTAAAGACAAATGATGATGGTGAATTAGTAATTCCTCCCAATCTGATTAACCGAATACCATCGTGGTTTGATAAGGTTGTGTTTAGTCTGGTCAGGAAGATTGACTTTTATAACGAAGGCAATGACAACGATCTTTATATATTATCGCAAAGTATTCACAGCTTGGTAATAAATATTCCTTGAGTAAAAAACTACTAATTTATTTTTATATGATAATGATTTTTAAAGCAGAAATATTTGCTCAAAGTTCTTTTGAGTTGACGGGAAACCGGGGTTTAAATTCCAAATCAACTACATTGTTGAACGGCTTTGAAATTAATCCTTCAAATTATTCTTTCCTTAATGATTGGGGATTATCATTGTCTTATGGCGGTGAATTCAGTGATGAAGTAAATTCTAATATTTATTTGCTTTCACTTTCAAAAAGAATTTCAAATCATTTTATTTCTCTGCGATATACACCGGGTTATCAGAAAGATTTTATTTTCGGAACCGGTGAGACTATATTTTTTGAAGACTCTTCAACACAATCTTTGAATTCACAATTCAGTTATAAAGAATTATTTGGGCTTGGGTATTCATATAGAATATCAGAAAAATTAAATACAGGTTTTTCCTTAAGATATTTCACACAGGAATTTAAAACTGAATCACTCCTTCCTGTTTTCGGAGATACAAATTATGTAATAAGCAATAGTGAAACTGAAACAGGTAATTTTTGGAAAGCAGATATTGGAATTAATTATTCACCTGTTGAAGAAGTTTTTCTTTCAGCCGGATCAATTAATCTTTTTGCTTTTGGAGAAACGGAACTTTCGCCCGGCAACGAACCTTATTCATTAAAAAAAAATAAAGCTGCACAGTTTGGAATTTCTTATTCTCCTGTAAATGCACTTGAACTAAATTTTATCTACGAGACAAACAAATCTCTTCAAACAGGATTTAATACTTATTTTAATTTCGGCAATCAGAATTTTGGAATCGGTCTAACTGCTTTTCATGATAAGTTTCAAACTCCGTTTTTTGCCGGGATTATTCCAGCAATATCTTATTCAAATGATCTTTTCGGAATTACGTTATCCGGAGTAAAATATTTTTCAGACAGAAATGTTACTCATACTTTTTCAGAATTCAATGAAGAAGGTTTAACAAATATTCTTAATAACAAATACAGTTTTGATAAAGCCGTTCTTACTTTTACTTTCACACTTAACACAATAAAAATTCAATCTGTTGAGCTGCTGGATGTTGAAATTATAAATGAAATTTATCCGACTCTTTCAGAGCTTTATCTTGATTCTCCATTTGCAGTTGGTAAAGTAGTTAATCTCACAAAGGAACCTGTTTCAGTAAAGCCATATTCCCGTATCGAAGGAATAAACCCGGTTAATATTCAATCACCCGAAATAATAATCTCCGGTAGCGATACAATTGAAGTAGAGTTTTTTACATTAATACCGGATTCCTACAAAAAAAGTAAACCGGAAATATCTTATGCTGATTTTTATGTTTCTGTTTCGGGCGATGAACCGGACGACGAGGTTCAAAAAGCTGTTCTGGTTAACGGTAGTAATTCGTGGGATGGAAATGTTTCCAACCTGAAATATTTTATCAAGAAGGATTTAAACTTCTCTTTGAATTATGCAAAAGAAATTTTAAGCAACTATAAAATTGAATTGGATTCATTGCAGATTAATCTTGAAGATTTTTACCAAACAAAAATCTTATTTAACGAGGTTATTAAGAATCTGATTTATGCTTCTGATCCGAGAGTATCGGCGGAATATGTGCAATTCCCGAGTGAGACAATAAAAATAAAAGGCGGAGATTGTGATGATCTTTCAGTTTTGTTCAGTTCATTACTTGAAAGTGTTGGAATAGAAACTGCTCTTGTTGATTATAAAGCGGTTGAAGGGTTAAGGCACGTAAATGTTCTGGTAAATACGAGGTTAAAACCTGGTGAAGCTTATCTGATAACAGAGAATGACACAAAATATTTTATAAGAAAAAATGAAACCGGTCAGGATGAAATCTGGATTCCTGTCGAAACAACTTCTTTGAATGATTTTAACACAGCATGGAATATTGGAGTTGAAAAATTTAATCGTGAAGCAATTCAGGAATTGGGAATTGCAAAACGTACAGTTGAAATAATAGATATTTACTAAAGAGGTTAAAAATGAAATATATGATTTTATTAATAATGATTGCAGCCGGATTAACTTTTGCTCAATCATACAAAGTTGAAAAAGTAACCGGGACAGTAAAAACTCTGGACTCAAATGATAAATGGATTGAAGTTAAAGATGGAACTATTCTATCACCAAATTCAATTCTTGTTTCAGAGAAAAAATCTTCTGTAAAGATTTCCGGTGAAGGGATGAATTTTACTTTAAAAGAATCATCTGCTCTTTCAATCTCCAGCATAAAGAAAATGACTCTTGATGAATTACTTCTTGCACTTGCTATGGAAGATATGATTGATGCTCCGAGAAAAAAAGAAAACAGTAACGGCAAAACCACAGCAGTTTATGGACCAAAAGAAACGGGCAAGGTTAATGAGATGGTTCAATCAGATGATTTTGGATTGAAAAAAATTAATGGTGCTGTTCAGCTTGCGGAAAGTGGATTTAAAGAATCAGCGGTTGTAACAGCGAAAGAAATTTTCAGAAAATATCCCCAGACAAATGAAATTTCTCACGACAGGATTTATTTTGCCGATATCCTTTACGAGCTTGGATTATATGAAGAAGCTTATGATGAGTTTGTTTCAATAAAAGGTTTAAAATTATCTGGTAACGAAAAAGCGGAGATAGATAGTAAGATTTCTTTATTGGATAAAAAGCTGGTGAACAAATAATTCTATGAGGAATAATGAAAAGGTTGGATAATCAAAACAAAACTCCATTACTCCAGTAGTCGGACTCCTTTTTTAAAAAGAATAGACAATACATACTCCATTAAGATATGGTTGGATAGAAAATTTATTTTTCTGTGACTCATCTTCTTTACTTACCACGTACATTCCAGCACCAAATCCCAGCAGCGCACCCCAAATAACATCAGATAAGAAATGCTGATTATTAATAACTCTTGCAGTAGCGGTTAGAATTGCCATACCGTAAAAACCCAATTTTGCCCAGAAAGAATCAATTCTTTCTGCAAGTACAGTTGACAAAGCAAATGCGACACTTGTATGCCCCGAAGGAAATGATTGATACTCATTACTTGATTGGAAACCAGTAAATGCCCATTCGCCTTTTTTGTAATAAGGGCGGATTCTTCCTGTTAAAAATCTTACTAGCATTATTCCTCCGCCGGAAATTAAAAGACTTTCGCACAACAATCTCCCTGTTATCCGTATATCATCATGTTTAATGAGTAAACCAGTTACATAAGTGCTTAATGAAAAAACTGTTGCATAAGGAGTAATTCCGTAACGAGTAGGTATATCCCCAAAATCATTGTTAAGTGTATTAATAGTTTCCCGTCCTACTTCATTTGTTATTTCCTGGTCAACAGAAAATAGAAGGAAAGTCCCGCCGATAATTCCCGCAGCATACAGCCATTCGGTTGAAGAAAAATCTAACGGTTCTGTATAGAAAGAAAAAAAATCTTTTGCGATTGTTTCTGTATCATTTATAAAATTTTCTGTGATAGAAGTATTTGTAGTTAATGAATCCTGGGCAAAACTATTTAATGATAATAGAAATGAAATTGAAACAAATATTTTTTTAATCATAGCTTCATAATAATTTTAATAACTCTAAAGTAAAAAATAAATTTCTTTTTCTAAAAGATTATATGTCATAAACAGAAAAAATTCTTATTTTCACAGAACTTTTTAAACTTCTCTTCAAATAAACTAAAGTCATTATGAAAAAAATATTTACTATAGCCATTCTTGTTTTATCTGTAATAATAATAATTTCACAAAATATTATGCCTATGAAAGAAATATTGTAAGGGGTGAACTTCTTGTTCAATTCAGACCTGAAGCAAATATTGAAGCATTTCAGAATTCTTTCAGCCAGTACGAAATAGAAACACACCAACTACTTTCCCGCCGGATGAATATATGGTTGATAAAATATAATCCGGATCGTGTTAGTGATCTTGAAATATTAAACCAGGTGAAAAGTAATTCTGCTGTTAAGGAAGTGCAATTTAATCATTATGTTGAATTAAGAGAAGGTGTTGCTTATAAAGAATTTAATGTTCCATTAACAGATAGGAGTACCACTCCCAATGATACTCGTTTTAATGAACAATGGGCTTTAAATAATACAGGACAAACAGGCGGTCTAAATGATGCCGATATTGATGCACCGGAAGCATGGGATTTTACGACAGGTGGATTAACTGCTTTAGGGGATACAATAGTTGTTGCAATAATTGATGGAGGATGCGATTTAAATCATCAGGATTTGAGCTATTGGATTAACTGGGCAGAGATTCCGAATAATGGAATAGATGATGATAGCAATGGTTATATAGATGACCACCGTGGTTGGAATGCATATAATAATAATGGAAATGTTTCGAGTGATTTTCATGGGACCCACGTTTCAGGTATTTCAGGTGCCAGAGGAAATAATAATCTTGGTGTAAGCGGGGTTAACTGGAATGTTAAAACAATGCCTATAGCAGGAGCTTCAGGTGATGAGGCAACTGTTATAACAGCTTACGGTTATGTGCATGAGATGCGTTCCAGATATAATGAAACAAACGGAACACAAGGAGCTTTTGTAGTTTCAACTAATGCATCGTTTGGTGTAGACTTCGGACAACCAGCAAATTTTCCATTGTGGTGTGCTATTTATGATTCGCTTGGTGTCCAGGGAGTGTTAAGTTGTGGAGCAACAGCTAACAATAATGTAGATATTGATGTTGTTGGAGATATTCCAACCGGATGTCCAAGTCCCTGGTTAATTTCAGTAACTAATACTACACACAATGATGTTAAAAACGGCGGCGCTGCTTATGGTTTAACAACGATTGATCTTGGTGCACCGGGACAAATATTTTGAATACTACTCCTGGTAATAGTTATAGTGAATTAACCGGAACTTCTATGGCGACACCTACGGTTACCGGTTCTATTGCTTTAATGTTTGCTGCTGCTAATTCAGGTTTAATACAATCGTATAAACAAAATCCTTCACAGGGAGCTATTACTTTCAGAGATTTTCTTTTTGCAGGAACCGATCCGATTGCTTCTCTGCAGGGAGTTACAGTAACCGGAGGAAGATTGAATATTTTTAATGCTATACTGCCGCTTCTTTCACCGGCAGATACAGTTCCCCCAACAACAGTTTCAAATCTCTCAACAATTGACACTACTTCAAGTTCTTTAATGTTAATGTGGACAGCACCTCTTGATACAACACAGCACGGAGTTGTAGGTTATGATATAAGAATGTCATTAACACCGATAAATGATTCTGCTTCTTTTTATAATGCACAGCAGTTAGCATTTCCAGGAACACCCGGGACTTCCGGTTCAATAGAAACTTTATTAATTGATGGCTTGGATTTTAATACAACTTACTATTTTGTATTAAGATCCAGGGATTTATGGAATAATATATCGGCAATTTCAAATAATGGTGCGGGTACAACTTACGGCGCCCCAATAGCATTTGTTGATCCTATAAGTATAAATCAAAATCTTACTAACAATACAACAGTCAATGATACAATAACACTTTCAAACACATCTTCAGGCAACTCAACACTGGATTATGAAATTACACTTGAGAACAATACCTTCCCGGAAGGTATGATACGGCTTATCCAAAACCCAAGGAATAACAATATAGAAGAATTAAGTACAGATAAGGATAATCCAATAGTAACTTATGGGCAGAGTATAGAAGGAGCTGGAGGACCGGATGCTTTTGGTTATAGCTGGATTGACAGTAACGAACCAAATGGGCCACAATATGTTTGGGAAGATATAACTTCATCTGGTATCGAAGTTACTAATTGGATACCTACAGGAACATTTGATCCAGAGGATGAAGGTTACGCGGGACCATTCCCACTTGGATTTAATTTCAAGTTTTATGGAAACACCAAGACACAGGTATACGTCAGTTCAAATGGTTTTCTTATGCTTAGCATAATAAATGAAGATACATATGTAAATGATCCAATTCCCAACTCTGCGGTACCAAATGAATTTATAGCACCATTCTGGGATGATCTTGACGGAAGAACACAGGGAACGGTACATTACAAGCAGGAGGGGAATCGGTTTATTGTACAGTTTACCAACTGGCAAAAATATTCGGGTACTGGCTCACTAACTTTTCAGACCGTGTTTTATTCATCAGGGAAAATATTTGTTTACTATAACAATATGAACGCAACTTTAACAAGTGCAACAGTCGGCATAGAAAATAATAATGGAGCTATAGGACTTCAGGTAGTTAATGACGCAGCATATGTCCAGAACGGATTAGCACTTCAGTTTTCAGCCGAACCTGACTGGCTTGAAGCTTTACCATTAAGTGGAAGGCTCTACAACGACAACTCAATTGATATAGGGCTTGAGTTCAGAGCAGAGGACTTTCCCTTAGGTAACTACTCAATGGATTTGGTGATAAACATTAACGATCCTGTTAACCCAATCATAACAATTCCTGTAACAATGGTAATTGAACCAATACCAGTTGAGTTAACCTCATTTTCTGCAGAAACAGAGAAGAACAGTGTAACACTTAAGTGGACAACAGCAACAGAGGTGAATAACCAGGGATTTGCTATTGAGAAAAAGGATGGAAAATGGAAAAGTGTTGGATTCATTGAAGGAAAAGGAAATACAACAGAAAGACAAAACTATATCTTTACAGAAACAAATATACAGGTAGGTATACATATTTATAGACTGAAACAGATAGACTATGATGGAACATTTGAATATAGTGATGAAATAGAAGCGGATGTATCAACGCCGGAAGAATATACTTTAAAGCAGAATTATCCGAATCCATTTAACCCGATGACAACGATAGAATATTCTTTGCCTGAGAATGCAGAGGTAAAGATAGATATTTTTAATTCATTGGGAGAAATGGTAAGAACATTAGTTAACAATACAAAAGAAGCAGGTTATCAGAAGGTTTCTTTTGATGCATCATCACTTCCATCAGGAACATATATTTACCAGATAAAAGCAAAAGGAGAAACAAAAACTTTTGTTGATTCTAAGAAAATGTTGCTGGTGAAGTAAAGGTTAAATGTGAACCTCACCTTCAAGGTGAGGTTCACTTAATTAAAAAACTTTGGATTTTTCTATTGCGAAATAAACTTCATCTCCCACCTTAATTCTTAAATTTTCATATTCTTCATTAGTAATTGCGGCATCAATAAATTTTTTTGATTCAGCATGTTTTAGTTCTATCCGCACAGAAGCGCCAAATTTAAAAATATGCGTAACAACTGCAGGGGCAAATTCTGAATTAATTCCTTCTTTAACAATTTTAATATTATGAGGTCTTACAAACTCAACTCCGGATGAATCATCGCTAAAAGAATTATTCGAAACAAAAGAATCTTCTGAAGAAAATTGGTTTACATTACCTAAAAAATTATAAACAAAAGCATTGGCAGGTTTTTCGTAAATCTCCATTGGTGTGCCGACCTGTTCTATTTTTCCTTTATTCATTACAACAACTTTATCAGCAACTTCAAGCGCTTCTTCCTGATCGTGTGTTACAAATATGCTTGTTATTTGAAGTTCATGATGCAAATGTCTTAACCATCTTCTCAGCTCTCTTCTTACTTTGGCATCAAGAGCACCAAATGGTTCATCGAGGAGCAACACTTTGGGTTCAATTGCAAGAGCACGCGCTAAAGCAACTCTTTGTCTTTCACCACCGGATAATTGGGATGGATACCTTTTAGCAGCCCATTCAAGCTGAACGAGATTAATCACAGATGAGACTTTGTTTTCTATTTCATCTCTTGAAGGTCTTAATTTTCGCGGTTTAACTTTCAAACCGAAAGATATATTTTTAAAAACATTCATGTGCTTAAACAAAGCGTAATGCTGAAATACAAAACCAACATTTCTTTCTCTAACAGTTTTATTTGTCATATCTTCATTAAAAAGAAAAATGTTACCGGTATCGGGTATTTCAAGTCCAGCAATAATTCTCAAGAGAGTAGTCTTGCCGCAACCTGATGGTCCTAATAAAGCAATGAGTTCTCCTTTTTCAATCTCTAGATTAATTCCTCTCAAAGCACGGTAGTTGCCATACACCTTAGTTATATTTTCAATTTTTATACTCATGATTCTAGCGGTATAATATTATTTGAATTTCCAGCTAATTAAAGTTTTAAGAAACAAAGTAACTATTGCTAAGAGAGTTAATAATGTTGCGACAGCAAAAGCTGCAGAAAAATTATATTCATTATAAAGAATTTCTATATGAAGAGGCATCGTATTAGTATAACCGCGAATATGTCCTGATACAACAGATACTGCGCCGAATTCTCCCATAGCCCTGGCGTTGCATAGGATTAACCCGTAAAGAAGTGCCCATTTAATATTTGGTAGAGTAACTTTAAAAAATATTTGCCATCCGTTTGCACCCAAAGACAGAGCAGCTTCTTCTTCCTGTT